>JAYUZN010001037.1:0-1635 GCA_043751755.1 Bacteroidota bacterium
TCGGATTATCGAGATATTTCCCCCGAATTGATGGCAAAAATAGAGGTTGTACATTGTAGCCTGTTTATTCATCATCTGAGAGATGAAGAGATTATAGGACTATTTCAATTTTGCAAACAACATAATTGCATGTTGCTTGTGAATGATTTGCATAGGCATTTTTTGGCATATTGGAGCATCAAAATCTTAACTTTTTTATTTTCAAAGAGTTATTTGGTAAAAAATGATGCGCCTTTGTCGGTTTTGAGGGCTTTTCGGAGAAATGAATTGGTGGATTTGCTGCAAAAAGCAGGTTTTACTGATTTTGAAGTGAAATGGAGTTGGGCATTTCGATTTATATTGGTCGGCATTCAGTAGCTTCCATTTTCTAAATGGAAGCCATTATTACTTCCATTTAGAAAATGGAAGCTACGGTACAGAAATTATGATATATGACGTAATTATTATAGGCGGCGGCTTGTCCGGATTGGCACTTTCTATCAGTTTGGGAAAAAAAGGCTATCAAGTGGCTGTGATTGAAAAAGGCGAATATCCTCGTCATAAAGTATGTGGCGAATATATTTCTAAGGAATCTTATCGTTATTTGCAGGAAATCTGCCCTACTTTGGAAAAAATGTCTCTCCCCAATATCGATACTTTTCGCCTTACGGCAGGAAAAAAAGCTGTGTTAGAAATGTCATTAACTCTGGGCGGTTTTGGAATAAGTAGGTTTATCTTAGAAAATGAAATGATGCAGGAGGCTACGACATTAGGCGTTATTTTTTACCTCAAAAATAAGGCTTCTGAAGTCTCTTTTCAAGCAGAAACAGACACTTATTTTGTCAAAACTCATACAGAAACTTTGGCGGGGAAAATTGTGTGCGGGGCTTTTGGGCGAAAATCAAATATGGATTATTTATACCCCAAAAAATACACAATTCCTACCAATTATATTGGGGTAAAATACCATATTCAAACACAACACCCTGATAATCTGATAGCTATTCATAGTTTTGAGGGCGGATATTGTGGCATTTCCAATATAGAAAATGGCAAATCTTGTTTGTGTTACCTCGTAAATTCAGAGAAATTAAAAGCCTGTAACAATGATATTAAGGAAATGGAAAGGCGTTTTTTGTATGAAAATACAGCTTTAAAGAACGTTTTTGAAAATAGTACTTTTCTGTTTTTGCAGCCGCTTACTATTAGCAATGTGCATTTTGAAATCAAAGAAGCTATTCATCAAGGCGTGTTTTGTGTGGGAGATGCGGCGGGTTGTATTGCGCCTATTACGGGAAATGGTATGAGTATGGCTTTGCGTTCTGCCTGTTATCTGGCGGATTTATTAGATGATTTTTTTCGGCAAAAAATAGATAGAAAAGGCTTGGAAATCGCTTATACTACGGTTTGGAAAGAGCATTTTAGCCTTCGTATTCGCCTAAGTCGCTTTTTTCAAAAAATGAGTGAATCGCCTTTTTTAACCAAAATGATGATGGTTTTCCTGTATTTTTTTCCTGCTTTGAAAGGGCGGCTTATAAAGATGACGCATGGATTGCCGTTTTAGGCACACAGATTTTCGCAGATGATAGGAGGTGATAGCGGCTTGAATAACAAAAGTGGCAAGGGAAAATAGGCTATTTTGAGACAAAACTTAGG
>JAYUZN010001038.1:0-1948 GCA_043751755.1 Bacteroidota bacterium
CTCCCACCCTCACAGTTCCCGAATGTGGCGGGAGTTTTACGACCACCATTTCCAATGGAAGTGCGTATTTAGATGAGCTTTCATGGGAACTATTAGACATTGACAATAACATAGTAGCTTCACATGGCGGCTATTCTAGCAGTGCTGGAGACACACAAACAGATATAGTTTCAAATGGACCCTTTACCTTCCATATAGAAACCTTAGGTATATTTGGCGACAATGAAGCCGATTATGAAATTGTATGTAATGGTTACACGCTATTATTAGGACATATATATGGAAGTCAAGATACAACTTTTGCAAATATCTGTCTTGGCATACATGCAAATAGCACTGTTGGAATGTGTGGGGCAGCCGTTACTTATACAACTACGACTACCGATGCTTGCACCACGCCTACCGTTACCGCCGACCATAATTCAGGAGATGTCTTTCCTGTTGGCACAACACTCGTAACCGTTACTTCTACGGACGTTGCAAATAACAGTGTAATGAAATCCTTTACCATTACCGTTGCAGATACAGAAGCCCCCAGCATCACTTGTCCTCCTACGCAGATGCTTGCCTTAGACAATCAAGGCAATGCCACCCTTCCCGATTATACAGCCTTAGCCACTGCTACGGATTTATGTCCAGGAAGTGTTTCTATTACGCAAGACCCTCCAGCAGGGACAACGGTTATAGGTTCGGGCATTACTCCTGTAACCTTAACTGCTACAGATGAGGCAGGAAATATGACTGATTGTACCTTTGATGTAAGCCATATATTGAATACACCGACCATTAGCATTACTTCCCCGCTGACCAATAATGACAGCCTTACTACTTGTATAGGTACGATTGTTACCCTCATAGCTCCTCCAGCAAGCGAGTATTTGTGGTTCAAAGATGGGGTAGCTATCAACTATTCACTTGATTCTGCCTACAATGTCCCTGCCATAGCAGGAACAAGTGTTTATACGGTGCAAGTCGTATATCCTAATACTTCCGTTCTTTCGGTTGAATCAGCCCCCGTTTATATTATCGGTAGCCCTGTGAATGCTACACTTACCGTAACGGGGCCTACTACTTTATGTCAAGGAAGTATGGGTACAAGTTTGAATGCGGTTGCAAATGCGGGCTATACTTATTCGTGGATGAGAAGTACTACGATTCTACAAACAGGCGCATCTGCCACTTATATTCCGACTACTTCGGGCAATCATGCTGTAAAAGTAACGAACACCACAACAGGCTGCTCAAAGGCTTCTCCTTGGACAAGTATTCTCGTAAAAGCATTGCCTTCTGCCAATGCAGGGGCTGATAAAATAATCTGTCAAGGTACATCTGTCCAAATAGGGGCGGGGAGTGTTGGCGGAAATACCTATACTTGGAGTCCTACTACGGCGTTGGCGAATCCTTATATTGCCAATCCTACTTCTTCGGCACTCAATAATATTACTTATACTTTAACGGTTCATAACAATACTACAGGTTGCAACAATACAGATGCTGTGATACTTACCTCTGCGGCTGTACCGAATATTCCTGCTTTGTCCACAACTGCTACGCCTGTATGTCAAGGCAGTAGCATTGTCATTACCCCTACGGCTATTGGCGCGTCTTCTGTAGATTGGTACAAAAACGGCGTGTTTTTATACAACAAAGCCCTTAATTTTGCCCAAACAATCAGCAGTGCTACAGCTTCCGCAGATATATACAGCATCAAAGGCAAGGGCGCAAATGGTTGTCCCTCAAGTTTTTCCAATACGATAAGTGCTTGGGTAAAAGAAGCAGCCCTTCCTGTTATCACCTCTATGCCCGCAGCTGTAGGCAGCACCATCACCGTTTGTGTACCAAATGGCACGACAGGCAGCGCAACTTTAACGGCAAATGTAGCATCAGGCACGCCTTCTTATATTTGGAGATTGGCAGGGTCTATCGTTCCCAATGCCAATACAAACAC
>JAYUZN010001039.1:0-5073 GCA_043751755.1 Bacteroidota bacterium
CTCTTTGTGCCTCTTGCCAAATTCCCCTTTTTTTTCCCCCTCTAACACAGAATCTAATCGAGCAAAATACAAGGCTAACAGGCGCAGATTGTTTTCTAAGGGTTTCATGACTGCCTTCAAATCTGTAAGATTCAACTCTTTTTCGTTTTCTAATTGGGTTGAAGTTGTTAAAATTTGGCTATTTAAGGTCTCAATACAATCATTATAAATCAAAATAAGCCCCGACTTATTATAGGGATAAAAATGGCAAATGCGATAAGCACTGTTTGCTTCTTTGTCTTTTGGGGCAAGTTTTTCCCATTTTGTCAAGCTGTCTTTTATGTTAAAAAATGAAATTTGATAAGCCTTTTTATCTTTCCATTCCTCCGCAAATTCAGCTTCTGTAACTAAGGAATTTGATAATTGCCATAAAGGGTCATGCGGGAAGTGAGAAAGTAAAAAATATTTTTTATCTTGCAAAAAATAGCGGTCATTATAATGCCGAATATAGCGATTATTTTGCGTATCAAGCCCACCTGCCCCCCAAGTTACATCTATCATTTGCCACTCATCTGCCACTTTTACCACATTCCAAGCATGAAACATGTCCGCAAGTTTCCCGTCCTCTCCTTTGCAATAGCCCGTTACGATTTCCGCCTGAATATCCGCTTTTTCGCATAAGGCTTTGAACAAATTTGCATAGCCTTCACACACCGCAATCCTATTTTTCAAGACTTGTTCAGGCTGCTGTTTTTGGAAATGTTGAGCGTTTTCATGTAGATAGCCCCTTTGCCCTTGGAAAAAAGCCGTATCATCATAAGCAATGTTATTAGCTATCCAAATATAAATCGCACGCACTTTTTCTTTTTCGCTAAGGGCTTCCGCGCTCAAATATTGGCTCAAAGTTTCTACAGAATAGGTAAATTCCTCTGGGGTATTCAAGGCATATTTATCCAATTGCCGAAAAGGATTTGTGTCTATAAACTGCGCATATAGGGCGAAAGTCGTTAAGAGAAATAGCAAAAAGAAAGTATTTTTTAGCATGGTACTTTGCCGTTTTGAGATGAGTTAGTGGGCTAAAACCTTGACAAAAGTAAGCATAATCTCTCGACAATGTACAAAATAAATGCCTTCTGACATAGCAGTTAATTTAATTTTTGCAACCACTTCGAGGGGCTATCGCCCACTCGAAGGGTTGCCCACCCGAATGTATTTCGTTTTTGCAAGCGAAGGTTAGGATGCGACTTAACTTTGCTTTGCCGTTGTCAGTGTCCTCACTGACAACGGCAACTCACTGTCATAATTGCCGTCATTCGTTCATTTTCCGCATTTATAAGCTCATAAAAATACATTCCTTCGGGCAAATCGCTTATATCTATTTTTTCTGGCGAAAATAACAAAGCCTCTTTTACTTTTTTTCCTTCAATCGTAAATAAAGAAAACTGAATAGGTTTTTCAAGTTTATCCCATTCAACTTGAATAAACCCCTGCGCAGGATTTGGGAAAACTTGAGCAAAAGCCGCTTTTTCCTCCGAAATCGCATTGATACAAGTCCCTATCGTAACTTCGTCTATCCACAAACGACTGCCTTTGTAGCCGTCTCCTGCCTGTCCGCCCGCACTCGCCACAAAAACAAGGTTTATTGTGTCGGGATTGTTCGTATTATAATAGGTAAAATCTATGCTAAAAAAAGTCCAACTTGGCACAGCTGATAACATGACTTGGCTTGCTTCGCCTACTAACAAATGGCTATTTGTCAATTTGACGGAAATCGCCGCAGAATCCGCATTGATAGGCATATATTTGTACCAACCACTTATACAAGCAGGGCGTTGCGTATAAGGTTGCCCTTGTTCAAGCGGATTTGTAAGATTGGAAGAATTGAATTTTCCAGAATTGATAAGTCCCGGCACAAGGGTAGAAAAAGTCCCTGCTGTACTATCAGCGTTCGCCGTACCAAACACCTGTGTACGCAAAAGGGCAGATTGCCCACTATGCGCGTCATTACTTTTGGAAACGGTGATAATTGGCTGTATTCCTATGGTACACAGCTTGTTAAGCGTGGCAAAGAAATCGATGGGTAGCGGCTCGTCATAATTTGGCTGCCCATTTCCGCAAGAACTTGTTTGCCATTCTGCGTCATCAAACGTAAAAACCAAATTTTGTGCAAAGCCCACAAAGCTCAAAACACAGAACAAAAACGTGTAAATAATTTTTTGCATATAAAAACAAGCTTAGTTTATTCGCTCAAAAAAATGATTTTGAGTGAAATCTATTTTTACAAGCCCTTTTCTCGGCGCGAAATAGAGCGTCTTTAAACAGACACTATCTGGCGAAAACAGCGTTGTATCTGCCTGAAAACGGAATACTCGCTCGTATGTTTCGTTTTGAATAGAAAAATGTGTGAGGGTGTCTGTAAGCAGCAAGCCACGAGCAGGCTCACAAAAGTTAAACACAGGCAAAAGTATTTCATATTTTTTATTTTTTGATGAGTCGTTCTATATGAAAACGCAAACCTTTGAGTATGCGAAAAATATCAAAAATGGATTCTCCAGCGCAGGAAAAATCTCGGCTAATGGCATATTCATTTCCGACTAATACCACAAAATACCAAATTCTGCCTATCACATAACAGCCGAAAATAGGCTTTTGATTATTATTTAATTGCTGTGCGACTAACATGGCAATTAATACTTGTCCTCGTGGGTCTCCGTCAGGGTCTGTTCCCTTTTTATATTCGTTTAGGCAGAAATAAGGCATCTTTGGGCTGCGAAAACCCGTAGCAATCATGCCATCTACCTTGCCCGAAAGGTCATATTCTCCGATGACCAATCTCAATTCCCGCTCCAAAAAGTAGGCAAATTGCTTGCTATCCATTTCAGAAAGCACAATCATGGGGCTTATCATTTTGTTTTCTAATTCAAATTCATTCCAATCATCGCCTCCATACAAGCGATAATTTTTTTGGAGAATGGTCAAAAATGAAACCTCTAACTCACTACAATTATGGGAAAATGTCAATAATTCTTCCAAAATAGGCAAGGTTTCCACTTCTGTTAAACCAAAAGCCTCCCCTACTTTATCCAAATTCCAATCTCTAAACGTGCTTTTTATCATATTTTTTTGCAAAAAAGTAAAAGACAAAGGTACATATTTTTAACTAGAAAAGCCTACATTTGCGGGAGAATTTTCACGCAGATTTTCGCAGATGGGGACGCACACTTCCGCAAATGTCGTACAGTGAGCGTGGTTAGTGAGCTTGCCGAACTATAGCCGAAGTGTACAATTTGCGAAAATCTGCGCGAACCAACACAATACCATGCACAAAATCTACCTTTTTCTTACGCTCGTTCTCTCTTTCTTATTCTTAAAAGGGCAAACCCTGACCCAAAATATAATTGGGCAAATCACTGACCAAAACACGCAAGCTCCGCTTGTAGCCGCTGAAATTCAAGTAGATGGCACAGAATTAGGGGCAGTTTCTGATGACGAAGGCTATTTCAAAATCGAAAAAGTGCCTGTAGGAAGGCAGACCATTCGGGTCAATTATATTGGCTACAAAGAGGCAGCTATCGCCAATTTGTGGGTAACTTCTGCCAAAGAAGTCGTAGTAAATGTGGCTTTGATTGAGAGCTATGTATCTGCAAAAGAAGTAGTTATCACAGCTACAGGCGGCGAACATGCCAAATCTAAGCCTATCAATGAAATGGCAACTGTGAGTGCAAGAACCTTATCTGTCGAAGAAACAGGGCGTTTTGCAGGTACTTTGGGGGACCCAAGCAGGGCGGCGGCAAACTACGCAGGGGTTGTAGGCGCGAACGACCAGCTCAATTCGATAATTGTGCGAGGCAATGCGCCTACGGGGGTTTTGTGGCGATTAGAAGGCATAGACATTGGCAATCCCAGTCATTTCGCACTCTTTGTAAACTACGGAGGTTTTTTCAGTATTCTAAACAGCAATGTCTTAGGCAATTCGGACTTTATGACAGGCGCGTTTCCTGCCGAATATGGCAACAAAACAGCAGCAGTTTTTGATGTGAAATTGCGAAATGGAAATTATGAAAAACGGGAATTTACGGCACAATTAGGCATAAATGGCATAGAATTAGGGGCAGAAGGTCCGTTTAACAAGGAAAATCATAGCTCTTATATTGCGAATTACAGGCTGTTCAACTTTTCTCCTGTCAAAAAATTAGGCATAAACCTCAAAATTGGTGGTTTGCCCAACTATCAAGACCTCAATGTTAAACTCAATTTTCCCACCAAAAAATATGGGCGTTTTTGCGTTTTTGGGATAGGCGGAATCAGTGGTATTTCGATTTTGGATAGCGAAAAAGATAGCACCGATTGGAATTATCAAACGGGCGGCAGAGATGTTTATTATACTTCAAATCGGGGAATGTTAGGGTTTACCCACAATTATATGGCAAATGAAAAGACCTATAGCAAGTTGGCAGTTGGCTTAAATGGGAACTTTGTAAACTCTGATTTAGAACAACTTAAATCAAATGGCTCAAAAGAATTTTCGGAGAGAATCCGCACAACAGAGGCAAATATTCAAGTGCGTTATGAGGTCGGACACAAGTTTTCTGTGCGCCATTTTCTCAAAGTTGGGGCGGCTTATACGCACACAGCTTACCGTTTTAACTACACAGATAGCCTCCTACATTTTCACAATAACATAGCAACAAACCCCAATTTTGGGCAAGCATATATTCATTGGCAATGGAAAGCAAGCCGAAAATTGACGTTTAACACAGGTTTGTACAATCAATATTTAGATATAAGTAAAGCATATAGCATTGAGCCGCGCGCTGCAGTTCAGTATGAATTTACGCCTCGCCACAAGTTAGCTTTTGGCTATGGCTTGCACAGTCAGGCGCAAAATTGGCTGGTATATCGTTCCGAAATCAACAAAAAATTGGGTTTTAGCAAGGCACACCATTTCGTATTGAGCTATGATTATTATGCCCCAAAAAATTGGCGTGTGAAAGGCGAAATGTATTATCAATATTTGTTCAAAAACCCGATTTCTCCCAATTATCAGTTTTATTCTTTGCTCAATCTGGGAGAGAGTTTTGATTTTAGTATTCC
>JAYUZN010001040.1:0-2425 GCA_043751755.1 Bacteroidota bacterium
GATATCAAGTAAAAGAAGATATCTAAGCTATATTTGCCTTCCTTTGTTTTCTTTGTGCCTTAGTGGTAAATTATCAACTTATTTTATTTCCATTCCTTATGATAAACTTATATTAACTTTCAACTCTCAACTTTCAACTACTTCCTAATACACCATTTTCATCACTGTTTTCAAATTTGCTCCCTTCAAAGCCACTTTTGCAGCTTCAAAATCCTTTATTTGCCAAAAGCGTCCTATGGCATTATTTGACACCGCAATTCCCTCTATCGGATATCCGAGAAAGGCTAAATCGAGCTTTTTTGAATTATTTTCGTCATGAATTGCCACTGCTGCATAATTTCCGTAGGGCAAATCGGGGCTTATATAAGTCGCTTTTCCATTCACAATTGGGATAGCAGCAGTATGAACCGCAAACTCGGCTTTGTCATAATAGCCTTTGCCATCTTTGAAAAAGGTTATATAAACCTGCCCTTTGTTATTGCGAAGCCCTGCGATTTCTACGGTAATTTTGCCCGACTCCTTGGGAAAAGGGAGGCATAATAACAGCAAGGCAAAAATGGCGTGTAGCATATTCTTGTTTTTTTAGCTTAAACAAGCCAAAGGGGAAATAAGTTATTTGCCCCTTAACGCTGCCAGCCTACCACCCTTTCCACTTTTGGTAAACAGGGTCGCACGCTGGCAGCGTTATCTTTACTTTATCACCCGTTCCAACGCCCCTTTCAAGGGCTGAATGAATATCATTTTCCCATCTTCCGAGCCGCCCGTCAAAATCCCAAGCACTTCGCCATTTTCGTCTATCACAGGTGCGCCACTAAAACCTTGTAGTTCTACGGCAGGTTGCAAGTTTTCGGCTATGAGGAAACCGCCTTGATTGCCTACCACAGTTGCACGATATTTGTTTTGCTGGCAGCCTTCTTCAGAATAAGGGCAACCAATGAGCCACACCGTCTCGGGCATCGTGGCAGAAGTGCGCACAGGCAAAGGATACAAAGATTCGTCTCTATCTGCTGCGAGAGAAAATATGAGAATATCGTCTTTTATGTCATCATTTGTGTTGAGGAGTTTGTCCATTTTGGCTATTTTTTTGGACAAAGTGCGCGGCGACATATACCACAAAGGGCATATTTCGTTCAACTCTGCGAGCTTCATGGCGGGTTTGTAGCCGCCGCCACTTTCCTCTATCAAATGCTTGGCTGTGATTCCATACTCTTTGCCTTTGTAGCTGATGAGAAAAGCACTTGCGCCTGTGAGTCGGTCTCTGCCTTTGAAATAGGCTTCATTTGTGAGGGCAATGTTAGGAGCTTTGCTAAAATCTTTGAGCCATGCTATCTTAGGTTCTGCGGGTGAGGGCAAAGGAGAGGCAGGCATTTCACCTGCTTTTAAGGAAGGGTTTAAACGAATGATGTCTTCAAAAAACGCATTTATCGAAGGTTCAAGGCTGCTAAAATGGTCGCCTTTTACCTCTTTTATCAGCATTTTGGTCGTTTTGCTGGGAAATAAGCCATTGACAAAGTCGCTGTTTTCGATAAACCCATCATCTGTTCCCATATAAAGATAGTGACTGCGCTGCATTTGGTCGAGAAAATAGACAGGACAACGAATCTCACATTCTGCTTGCAGCTGAAAATCAAAGGGCACTTCTTTACTATCTCTGTGAGATAGTTGCTCAAAAGTGCTGAGGTCAAAGATGCCCGAACAACTGCCCGAAAACCGAATCGGCACATCGGGGTGTAAGGAGAGGGCTATGGCAATACAGCCGCCATAACTGTGTCCAAAGGCATAAACTTGATTTTTGTCTATAAAAGGCTGCTCTGACAGCCATTTGATAGCGGCTTTTGCGTCTTCTACTTCGCCTAAGACCATTTCAAAATTGCCGGGATTGCCATTTTCCCCCCGAAAAGCAGGCACTAATACGGCAAACCCCGCATCTGTGAATACTTTGCAAGAACGTATAAGGCTCGAATAGGCAGAATTGCCGCCATGTAGCACGACCATCGCAGGCTTAGGCTTGCTGGTATTTGCCCCTTTGTACAAATAGGCACTCAATTTGCGCCCGTTTGAAGGATAGGTAATGACTTCTATTTGGGGCGAATAAGAAACAAGGCTGTCCTGAGAGGCGGGGGCAGAACCTTGAACTAAGAGATTTGTATGGAAATTGCGCCACTTTTCGAGGTAATTGCCATTAGGTACAATCGTTCCACGTTCAGGAATCGAAGCGCAATTATACGCCAAAACGGAACCATCTTGCCCATTTTTACAAGCCGAATATTTCTGACAAATCTCGGTCGCTTCTTGGCAGTAGGTAGTTGCCTTTTCGCGCTCGCCCATTTCATTATATAACAAAATAAGTTCGTTCACAAATTGAATGTAATCGGGATATTTTTGAGCATAAAAAGCATTTGCGACTCGCCTTGCTTCTTCTAAG
>JAYUZN010001041.1:0-3188 GCA_043751755.1 Bacteroidota bacterium
ACAACCACGCAGTTATGTCGCCATTGCCTTTTTGCGTAGCTTCCAAGATTTCATAATATTGCTTCCGTTCTATGCGAATCTGCGCTGACATGCTATAAAAACGTTGTGAACTTTTATCTGAACGTGCCAACAACATTTCCGTCAAAACCCTTGCTATTCGCCCATTTCCATCTTCAAAAGGGTGAATCGTAACAAACCAAAAATGAAAAATAGCTGCTTTTAACAAAGAATCCAATTCATCTTTTGCATTAAATTCATGCAGAAATTGCCGCATTTCCGCCTCAATTCGGGCAGCTTCAGGTGCTTGAAAATGCACAATTTCTTTGCCAATTCGCCCAGATACGACCTGCATATACCCCTTTGCATCATCACGCCATTGTCCCACCTTTATGTTATAAATTCCTTTTCTATTTGTAGGAAAAAGTGCGCAATGCCAATCAAACAACCTGTCTGTCGTCAAAATCTCCTCACATTTTTGCGTAGCATCTAAGATAATCTCCACAAAACCCTCTACCTCCCTACTCGATTCCGCATTAATTGCCCAATTCATGCCCAATCTCCGCGCCACCGAAGACCGTACTTGCTCCCAAATCAAATATTCCTCTTCTATTTCGCTTGATTTTGTAATTTCTAATGTTAGCATATCTAACATAGCTTCTGCCTGCAAATCGAAACCCCAAGCCTGCATTTTCCCCAGCAATCTGCCTTGTATATTGCGCACTTCTGCCAAGAGATTCAGCAATTTTTCGCTCTCCCACCGAAAATTCGTCCAGTTTTGATGTTGATGTATAAACATAATCTCCGCATAATTTGCGGCAAATATAAGAAATATTCGCCGCAAAAGGAAAATAGTTGCTGATACATGCAGCTATAATATTTCCTGTTCCCACTTATCTAAGCCTCTTTTGCGCAAGCTAAAACTGACCCCTATCAAATGAATTTTTTTGTTAGATAAAGCATATTTTTCTGCATAATTTTTCTCTTTCATCTGCGCTATCGCCACTTCTGGGGATTGATTTTTCTTAAATTCAAAGAGATATACATGTTCATTCGTTTCTACAACAGCATCTATCCTGCCCTCTCTTACAGAAACTTCGGCATTCATTTTTACACCTAATAAATTGAATATCAAGTAAATAACTGCATGATAAAAATTTTCGGAAACGGGCGTAACCTTTCCTTTATCATTCTTTTTGGAAAAAAGGTGAAAAGGGGTAGCTGCAAATAAACTTTCGATAAGTTGAATTACTTTTTTTACATCATTTTCGAGAAAAGCATTTTTTATTCCATAAATATGTACTGGAGAATTGCCAGGGGCTTGATGAATATAATCTGCTAATAACATTTCATTAAAAGATTGTTCAACCTCTTTGTTTGGAAAACCTGCCAAATATAAGTTATCTCCTAAAGGTTTTTTTAGCGTAAGATATCCTGTTTGTAACAAAATAGCCCTTATATCTAACTGCCTCAAATTGAAGATGTCAAAGGAATGCGCACTTACCGTTTCTTTACTCAAATCGTAACTATACATTTCGTTCAATATCTTGACCAAAAAAGTAGGCGTTCCCGATTCAAACCAATAATTCCGAAACTCTCCACTACTATGCAACAATAACAAAGTAGAAAACGGATTATAGACAAAATTTTCTCCGTCCCACGAAAAACCATCATACCAGTCTGCTACTTTTGCCAAACATTCTGCTTTTGTAAGCTTGTTTGCATCTGCTAATTTCTGGATTCCTTCTGGAAAATATGCCTCTAATTCTGCTTGTGTATAGCCGCACAAAGTCGTAAAATGCTTGTTTAAACTAATGTCTGTCAAGTGATTGAGGTCAGAGAAAATGGAGACTTTGACAAACTTTGAAATGCCTGTAATAAACAAAAAACGAATATACTCGTCTGCATCTTTCAAGCCCGCATAAAAGCCCTTCATCACATCACGATTTATTTCGGCTAAGGACGAATCATTTGCCTCCAAGCCATGCGTTATCGGCTTGTCGTACTCATCTACCAAAATAACCACTCGTTTTTGGTATTTTTCGTACAAAGCCGCGAGCAATTCTCGCAAGGGGGAGCCTTGCGGGTCTTGCGGCAGGACAAGCTCTTCTTTTTGCGCAATATGATAAGTCGCTCGCCACAAAGCCTCCTTCAATCCCAAGTCCACAAAATTAATATCCGACATAGACAAATGAATGATAGGAAACTCCTCCCATTCGATTTTGTCATAAATATACAAGCCTTTAAAAAGCTCTTTTTTTCCTTGAAAAATAGCTTTTAATGTGCTGATGAGCAAGGATTTTCCAAAACGGCGCGGACGGGAAAGAAAGTAATTTGCTACCGTTTCTTCTTTCAATAGCAAATATATTCTGTCCGTTTTATCTACATAAATGGCGTTATTTTCAATGATTTTTGAAAAACTTTGAACGCCTACAGGATATCTTTCTGCCATAATGTTATGTATTTTTGGACAAAGATAGTGAAAAAATGGGGATTTCACGCAGATAAGCGCAAATTTTGGCGGATTTCGCAGATGAAAACTACAATTCTCAATTACTTATCTGCGAAAATCTGTACAAAATTACACAATTTTTATATTTATTGCAACTTATTAGTTTTTTCTGCGTAAAAAGCAGTAAGTATTAGCGATAAAATTTATATATACCTTATTTTTTAGTAAAAAAGCCATTTATGAACAAAATACCGTATGCCAAAATCTCGCAAGTTGCTGCTGCGCATTTCAAGCCTTTGCACTTTGACGAGATTGTGGTAACAGATGCACATTTGCAAGAAAAATACTTGTTAGCATTGGCAGAGGAACTGAAAAAAGACAAACGAATAGATCATCTGTTCAAAGGGCGCAGTTCGGGCAATTTGGTAGAAGTGCCAAAACCTGAACCCTATTTTTACCTCTCACTTTCAATAAAAGACCCTTATTCTTATACAAGATATGATAATGCATATATTGATATTCGTTTTGTGAACAATATCTTGTGTTGCGAGAAGACAAAAATGTGTCTTGGCGAGGCATTTTCTGCCTTTATCGACAAAGTTATCGCAGAATTTGATGTGTTATTGAATGAAAATAAAAAGCAACAAAAGCTCAATTCGCTCAAATCAAAGGGCATTTCTGGATTGTTAGCCGAGTTTGCGAAAGAAGATGGTTTTGAATATGTGTTAAGCCCTAATTC
>JAYUZN010001042.1:0-3001 GCA_043751755.1 Bacteroidota bacterium
CTGGGCGTGAGCTTTTCGGGGCAAAGCGAACGCATCAAAAGGCACTTATTATTCTCCCAACTATACGTACCACACGTATGGTTGGCAGCAGATAATAAGCAAAGAGAAATGATGTGTCTGCCCGAAAAATACATCTACGGCTGGTTACTCACTATCAATTCGGACAATGGCGAATTGATGGAATATCAGCAAAAATGCTACGACATTCTCTACAACCATTTCCATGGGCAGCTCACTTACAGGTACAATACCTTGTGCGACAAAGAAAGTGCCGAAGCCGAAATAGCAGCTTTGGAGGACGAACTCAAAAACGACAGCCGCACCCAACGAATCTCTGAACTCAAGGCAAAGAAAAAAGGCTGCAACAAAATCCTATCGGACTTGGACACAGACCTCGTTACAGGACAAACCTTACTGGTACTCAATTGAGCTATTAGCGTAAGCGAAGTACAAACTACCCTGAAACGTAGTTTGTACTTTTTTTGTGCGTTTTTTATATAAAATAAAATATATTCATAACAAACAAAAAAAGCCATTTTAGCCCTTCCTTCTCTGGCTATTTTCGCCCGAAGGTTTTATAGGCAAAAATACATAAAAATGTATATAAGTCTCATATCTTACAGACAATAAAAATAGTATTTCACATTTGGCACTAATTTAATACGCAAAAAAATAAATCATTTTTATTACTCTTTGAATAACAATACCTAAAAAAACCAACAAAAAAAGCTACGAAACAAAAACATTCTTTTTTGCCTTTTTTCTTACATGATGCGAAATAAATTTGCAGATAGAAAATTTTTATATAACTTTGTACCGTTGCTGCCACAATGACAAAAAAAA
This sequence comes from Bacteroidota bacterium, assembly GCA_043751755.1. Lineage (GTDB taxonomy): Bacteria > Bacteroidota > Bacteroidia > J057 > J057 > JAAFHL01. The sequence continues at coordinate 844 of JAYUZN010001042.1, forward strand.
CGATTTACAGGGGAGTCCCGCTTTATTGAGTAGTGCATAGCTAGGCAGCAACGGCAGTATTTGATGGGCGGGACTCCCCTTTTTTTATACCACGTATTATGACACTTTTTGAATTATTCAAATCAAAAACAGAAAATACCCTTACGGGTTTTTCGCAAGAATCCCGAGAAAAATCGGCAATGGCTTTGTTCGGAGACAAAACGCTGAAAGAAACTACGGGCGAATTTCTTTTTTACAGAGCGTTTCAGTTGCTTTGCCAAGTCGCTACAGGCTTGCTACTCGGCTATGGGGCATTTGCCTTTTTCATTGAGCCGCTTACGGCTGCGTATGGCGAAATGGGTTACAAGATTGCCGTAGTCGTGTCCACGCTATTTGTCATTTTTTACGAAATAGCCAAATACTTCTCCCTGCGCAGGGGCTTGTACAATCTCGTTTTGGGGCTTAGGTACGAAGCGGGCTTTACATTGAAGGCTATACTTCCGCTTGCTACGGGCATCGCTTTGTGCTACGGCTCTTGGATAGGGGCAAACAAAGGAGCCGAACACATAGCAAGAGAAAAAACAGACAAAGCTCCGCAGATTCAAGCAACGGATACCCTGCAAAAAGGCAAAATCGAAAACAGTTACCTTGCCGAAAAAAAGGAATTGACTGCCGCACACGACAAAGAAATCGAAAAGGCGCAGAGTGCATACACAGACTACAAAAATTCGGTTGCCTATCATGGGCATATTGACACAAGGAATAAGGACATCGTAGCCACCCTCAAAACGTATGCAACTGCCATCGAAACTGAGAAAAATGCAAAGACGAAGGAATTAGACGAATTGAAATCAGCTTCCACAGGCAAAAAAGAAGCCGTTGCTGTTACTACCACCTCTCAATTGGCAGATAACAATGGTAAGCAATCCTTTTACCAGGAGTGCATTTATTACGGCTCAGTAGTATTGGAATGGGGGGTATTTTGTTTTATTTTTCTCATAATGTGGAGCGAATATACGAAATATGGCTACCAGCCTAAGCCTACCACCACTACAGGCACTCCCCTACCCCAAACGCCTGTAGTTCCTGCAACCCCTGTAAAAGTGGCTGCACCAGTGCAGAATCCCCTCACAGCCAGAGCCGCTATCGCGGAGCTAAATGAGCGGATGCGCAAAGGCACAGAACAAAATGACAAAGCGCAAATAGCGGCTGCGCAAGAGGGCTTAAAGGCTTACGCAGAGTTAGGCTACGACATCAGTACAGGCGACTTCATCGGCAAGCCGCAAACCGTAGTAGTATCCCCTACCCCGCCTGCTCCTGTCGGCAAGCCAAAAGCAGACAACCCTGCACTCAAAGACTATAAAGATGGGTTGAATTTACGAGGCGTTTTAAGAACTAGGATAAAAAATTATTACTTGCAAGGCGAAGGGAATTTACTAAGCTTCCAATCCCAATGGCACAAAAATGAGGATAGAATCCTGGTGGCATGTGATGCCTTGGGAAATATCTACGACAATCCTGATGTGCCTTGCGAAGCGGATTTTTTGGTTACAGCGTAGTAATTACTTGAAATTACAGTAATCATTTCTTGTAATTCCTGTAATGGTTACAGAAATTACATGAAATTACAAGAAATTACAAGATTTTGTGTATAATGTGTTGTTCAAAGGCAGGTAACGCTCGCAGAGTAGCCCTGCCGTTTTTCGCTCATTACACTTTTGGGATTTGCAAAATATGAGATACAAATTACTTTTGTGTCTCATATTTTTTTACGCTAATTTCTACAACATGAAGCAATTTTTGTTTTTTACAGCTTTGCTTTTCGGGCTGCTTTTCACAGCCGAAGCCAAAGCTCCTGCGCCACCGCCTGAAGACAGCATTGCGCAAACTACTTTCGTTTTGCCTACCATTTCCGCACCCGCAGAATTAGGGCTAATGGAGGTTCCTGCTTTTCAAGAAGACTTGGCGATGGGCTGCCCGCCACAGCACAAAACGATTTGCCCTGCCTTGCAGCTCCGACCGAGTGGCGACAGGCTTGTGTGTTACGACAAGCTCAAATACATTGCTAACATCTCCACCAAAGCCCGAATACGATGCCGCATTTTGCGGGCATAACATAAATGGGGTTTCGACATCTTATCTGCAAGCCTACCTTGCAGATATTTTTTTTTTGAATATG
>JAYUZN010001043.1:0-7720 GCA_043751755.1 Bacteroidota bacterium
CCTTCTTTTATGGGATTTGGGAATATACTAATAGATAAATCTTGAGCTATCTCTGCATTTACAGTAGCATAACAATCTTTTATAATAATTTCTGTGTATTGATGAGTTGGGTCAATAGATGTTAGAGGATAACCAGCATTCGGCTGTAAACCAAGATAGTAATGCTCATCTGGTTCTTGGATGTTGTCTTGAACAACCACAAAACCATACGACTGGGGCGATGTAAGTACAAATGGACTTGATGCAAAAAATGGACTGGGCTGTGAAGTATAGCCTATATCAGCAAAGCTCGCAAAAAATGGTGGCGTGGAAAAGCCTTGAGGAGTATTGCCTATATACATATACAAATCTACTTGAGTATTACCTGTTGAAGCACTAGGAGTAGGAACTGTATTCAAGACATAAGCAGCATTATTAGGGTGGTGTGGAGGCAATGGTTCACAAACATTGTATAAAAGGTCTTTAAAACCAACAACAAACACTTGATCCATGCAAACTCCTGTATGATGGTCTAAATCAGACACATCATTGTTATAGGAAACAGTCCATTCATAAGCCAGTGAATCAAAATAAGGGTTGTCCTCTTGTACTATTGGATTGCGTCTAATCGTAAGCCCTGTTATTGAGCTTAGGTCTATATTTAACAAACTCAAATAGTAGCCAGGGTTTTGTATTGCTTGAACAATATCTATACTATCTGGCAAAATTAAACCACTCTGCCCAAAAATATCTATCAAAGTATTGTTTTTGAATAGTTTTATGGTTGTCCTATTATTGTAGTCCAATAACGAAGTTAAGTCATCTGCTAAATTTGTAATGATTGGCATTGCGCCACTTTTGGCAATCACATATGTTTCTTGCGGTAATATAGAATCATTCAACCCAATTGTTGTCATATTACCATTATTATCGGCTATTTCCAAATGATAAATAGATAAATCTATTGTAGTATTTGTTGGATTGAATAACTCTAATGCAAAATTGTCTATAACAACTGACTGTGTAATTGTATTCGATGTATCTTTTCCAGCGACTATCTCTGATAGATACAAATCAGAGCATGGCTGGGCATATAAGATTGATAGCCCCCAAAATATAAATGAAAATAAAAATAAATTTTTCATGATGAGTATGTATATATGTTAAAAAATTAAATTAGTCTGAATCAGGGCTTAAGCATTTTGCCGCAAATTACACGAATTAACAGCTCAAATTCGTGAAAATTAGTGCAATTCGTGGCTATAAAAGCAAATTTTGCGTAAGCCCTATAAATATATTACCGACTGCTTTGTGTTCAAAAAATAGCCCTATTCAATCCCATTAGGTTTTTTCGGGCGATGCAACAAGGTTTTCACTTCAAACATATTGATTACAGGCAAAAACTTAGAGAATAAGAAGAAGCAAGTAAAGAACAAGCCAAAAGAGCCTAACAAAATGCCTAATTCCACCCAAGTAGGCGTGTAATTTGCCCAACGTGCAGGCACAAAATCATGGTGCAAAGAGGTTACAATTATCACAAAACGCTCAAACCACATGCCTATGTTTACAAAGATAGACATTATAAAGGTCGCTGTCATGCTTGTACGAATCCTTTTTGACCAAAATAATTGCGGAGAAAGCACGTTGCAAGAAAACATAATCCAATATGCCCACGCATAATCGCCAAATGCACGATTGATAAATACGTATCTTTCAAAGAAACTGCCTGAATACCAAGCTACGAAAAACTCGGTCATATATGCCAAACCTACCGTTGTGCCTGTTGCTATAACGACTTTTGCCATGTTTTCCATATGCTCTATCGTTATGTAATTTTCGAGTTTATACACTCTGCGCATTACTACAAGCAGTGTTTGCACCATGCCAAAGCCTGAGAAAATCGCTCCTGCTACGAAGTATGGAGGGAAAATCGTTGTATGCCAGCCCGGTACGACCGAAGTCGCAAAGTCCATACTTACAATAGAGTGTACAGAAAGTACAAGGGGCGTACAAAGTCCTGCCAAAATCAAGGAAATGATTTCGTAACGAGACCAGTTTCTGGCAGAGCCTTCCCAGCCAAAGCTCAAAGTTCCATAAACGCTTGCTGCCATTTCTTTTCCTTTGCGGGTAAAACGGTCTCTCAACGTGGCAAAATCGGGAATCATACCCAAATACCAAAACACAAGGGAAACGGTAAGATAGGTAGAAATCGCAAATACGTCCCACAACAAAGGGGAGTTGAAATTTGCCCAAAGGGTGCCTCTTGTATTTGGAATCGGGGCAAACCAAATCAAATCCCAAGTACGACCTGCGTGTATGCCAGGGAAAATAGCTGCACAAAGTACGGCAAAAATGGTCATCGCTTCTGCGGAACGGTTGATAGAGTTACGCCATGTTTGACGAAACAGCAATAACACCGCAGAAATCAAGGTTCCAGCGTGTCCAATCCCTACCCAAAATACGAAGTTTGTGATGTCAAAACCCCAACCTACTTCTGTATTCAAGCCCCATACTCCTACGCCTTCCCATAGCAGGTAGCCGATAAGCCCAAAAAGGCAAAATGTCATGACAATTGCCGAAACAGTTGTCCAGAATATCCACTCTTTGTTAGGAGCGGCTTCTATCGGACGGGCAATGTCTTCTGTTATTTTGGTGTAAACCTCTGTGTCTTTCAGGAGTTTTACCCTAACATCTGCTTCTACGTGCATATATTTAGATATTCGTTAGTCTTTTTTGGTTAAAATGTGTTTTTCTCGCAGATTTTCGGAGATTGAACCGCAGATTTTCGCAAATTATATTATCTGTGGAAATCTGCGGTTTTTCATCTGCGAAAATCTGCGTGAACTGAAACTAAGCATGTTCATGCTCGCTATGATTCCCTATTACTTCGTCTGCTTTTTGATTTCTGATACGAGTAAGGTAGCTTACAGAAGGAAGGGTTTTTACTTCTTCCAACACTGTAAATGCTCTATCATCTCTGAACAATTTGGAAACTTCACTTTCGGGGTCGTTCAAATCGCCGAAAACAATCGCACCTGTAGGGCAAGTTTGCTGACAAGCCGTTTTGATGTCGCCATCTTTAGGCTTCGCAAAAGCTCCTGCATCTGTCTGTTTTGCGTTCACTTTTGCCCGAAGTTTGCCGTCTTGCAAGCGTTGTACGCAGAATGAACATTTTTCCATAACCCCGCGGAAACGAACGGTAACATCAGGATTCAACACCAATTTGCCCAAAGGATTATTTTGGTAGAAATCGAAGTTATCGTTATTATGATATTTGAACCAATTGAAACGGCGAACTTTGTATGGGCAGTTATTTGCGCAGTAACGCGTACCTACACAACGATTGTATGCCATTGAGTTCAAACCATCTGTTGTATGAACGGTTGCTAACACAGGGCAAACCGTTTCGCAAGGTGCGTTTGCGCAGTGCTGACACATCATAGGCTGGAACACAACCGACACTTTATCAGCCGCTTCCAAGTCGCCCGAATAATAACGGTCTATGCGCATCCAGTGCATGTCCCGATGATTCATTATTTCTTTTTTTCCTACAATCGGAATATTATTTTCTGCCTGACAAGCCACTACACAAGCCCCGCAACCCGTACATTTATTCAAATCTATCGCCATCACCCAACGAATGAGGCGGTTAGAATTTTCCTCTTTGTAATGAGAATCCCACAAAGTTATCAAATTTTTCTTTGTATGGTCTCTTTCCTCATTGCCTGCTTTTGGATTTTTGACGTAACTTTCCAAGGTACTCTCCCTGACAATGTGGTGGGTACGGTCAAAATTATCGCCCCAAACGCCTTTTTTCTGTGCGTTGTCATCTGTCAATAAATCATATTTTTGGAACTTAGCTACAGGGAAATCTTCGCCCGTTTTCGTAGCCGTTGCACCTGTCAAAATGTAGTTGTTACTACCTGCAAAACTTACCCAAGGAAATAGGTTTTCGCCCGAAACTTTAGAAATCGTTTTGCCCAATTCCTTGTTTCTGCCATAGCCCAAAGCAATGCCTATCGTGTCTTTTGCTTGTCCGGGCTGATGAATTGCAGCGAGTTTGAGGGTTTTGTCGCCCACTTTTATTTCTAAAATATCATTGTCTTTGATGCCTTTTTCTTTTGCAAAAGCGACAGAAACCGTTGCATAGCCGTCCCAAACGGTACGAGAAACGGGGTCAGGCATTTCTTGTAGCCAAGGATTGTTGGCATGTTTTCCGTCTCTGATGCCTACTTTTTCAAATAAAACGACTTCTAAACCGCCTTTTGCAGCTTTGCTTGCTACACTACTTGCTGCGGCAGTCAAAGCCTCTACTTTTATCGCAGAAGCCGCCGCAGGATTAGGTTCTTTGTAATACACCCCTACCCGCAAAATCTCGTCCCATTGTGTAGCTGTCATGCCCACAGCGATGTTTTTCGCCCAATTTGCTTTTATATATGCCAAATAATCCACGCCATTTCCTGCCCATTTCAACAAAGATTGTTGCGCTTGACGGGTGTTATAGATGGTATTTATCGTAGGTTGATTGATGCTAAACTGCCCAAAAATGGGGCTTGCATCATTCCAAGATTCCATTTCGTGGCTATCTGGACAAGTATATTGGCAAACAAGCGAAGTTTCATCTGTTTTTGTAGCCAAAGAAACCGACAAAGGCAATTTTGCAATAGCTGCTTCTAACTTTTTGCCTTCGGGCGTGTCATACACAGGATTTGCGCCATACACAATCAACGCATCTACTTTTCCACCTGCAATATCCGCCATTAATTGACTCAATTCCGCATCATTCCCTTGTTTTTGGTAAGAAGGATTTGCCAAATCTACGGTAGTGCCATAATTGCCTAACATGGCATTGATTCCGCTTACAATTTGCTGAATTGCTACGTCATTTGAGCCAGAAATAACCAAAGAACGTCCTGCCGCAGCCACCAATTCTGTAGCCATTCTATCTAATTGATTTCCAGCTACATTGAAAGGAGTAGCCTGCATTTCAGGCTTATTTAGCAGCTTTGATACTTTGTTATATAAGTTCATCAAAGCAGCCCCTTCTTGCGAAGGATTTATGGGAAGGCGTACATCTGCGACAGACCCCGTAGTAGAAAGCAAAGATTCTACTTGAAAATGGCGCGACATTTTGCCTGATTTTACATTGCGATTTTGCGCATAATCTTTTGCAAATTGAACGGGAGAAAGCCAAGTACCCAAAAAATCTGCGGCAAAGCTCACAATTACGTCAGCTTTGTCGAAGTGATAGGAAGGAATCGCTGCTTTGTCAAAATTCAATTCATGCGCACGTGCTATTCCGTAGTAAGAAACAGCATCATACGTTACATGTTTTCCGCCATAAACAGTAAGAAACTCATTGATAACGCTCAAAGTTGAAGGGCTTATAAGCGTACTTGAAATCACCCGTACAGAGCCTTTTCCTTTGAAAGAAGTCAATTTTTTCACAATCTCTGTATCAACAATCGTCCATTCTGTTTCTGTTTTGGCTTTCAAGGGCTTTTTCAAGCGGTCAATGTCATACAAATTGAGGATAGTAGATTGCCCAACCGCGCACAATGCGCCTTGAGAAATCTTAGAATCGGGATTTCCTTCTATTTTTATAGGTCGTCCCTCGCGGGTTTTGACCATTACCCCGCAGCCTACAGAGCAACCTCCGCAAGTCGAAGAATAGTAATTCGGAACTCCAGGAACCAAGTCATCAGGCTTTGTTACGTAAGGAATCGCTTTTTTGATAGGCGACTCATTACAAGCTACTAAGGTCGCTGCCGTAAGACCAAAGCCAAATAACTTGAGGAAATCTCTACGATTGGTAGAAAAACCCAAGTCCTCATCAGAGGTATCCATCAAGCCACCTTCTATAGAGCCGTCTCCAGGGGCATTGTTGTTGTTACCTGCAATGTTAGAAGGAGTTTCCAATTCTTCTATGCCAGTCCAATATTTAGGCGTATTCATTTATATCGAAAGATTAATTTTATTGTTTCTCGCAGATTTTCACAGATTTAACCGCAGATTTTCGCAGATAAAAAGTTAAAGGCGTAGTTTTTAACTTTTAATTTTTCCTTATCAATTTTTCCTTAATAGTGGCATTTCGCACAGTCCAAGCCGCCCATTTGCTCTGGGGTAGGCGTAAAAGATTTTTTCGCATCTTTTGGGTCTGGGAAAGAATAGGTTGTCTTAGATTCTCTATGACAATTGATGCACCAACCCATAGATAGCGGCGAATGTTGATATACAACCTCCATTTCTTGAATCGGACCATGACAAGTTTGGCACTCAATGACTTTTCCGTCTTTGTCGCTGCCGCCTACTGCAATGTGCTGCGCATGATTGAAATACGCATGGTCAGGCAAGTTGTGAATCCGAATCCACTCTATCGGCTTGTTAAAACCGATTTTATTTGCTTCTGCAAAAGCGTCATCTACATTTTTGATTTTCTTGGTATATTTCACGCCGTTTTCATCTGCCAACCATTTTTTGAAAGTAGCAGAAATGGTGTCTTTAGGCGTATTGTCTGCGAAATACTTGTCCGCAATCGGATTCCATTTGGCAGACATATAGATTTTGGAAATCTCCGCTTTGCCATAAGTAGGACCTTCTTCAATGGCTTTATGGCAATTCATACATACATTTGTAGAAGGAATCCACGCATTTTTGGACTTAGAAGCTCCAGAGTGGCAGTATTGGCAATTTACTTGATTTATCCCTGCATGGAGTTTGTGGTCAAATTTGATAGGCTGTTGTGGCATAAAACCTTGATGCAAACTCACGCCTCTCGCCGCACTTATCAACTGAACCGTTCCGCCTACGACAATCCCTGCAATGATACAAGTTGCTACAAATTTATTAGAAAGGAAATTTTTGAAAGTTTGCCAAACCTCGTCCGTTGTGAGGTCTCTGTGTTCGTCTTTTGAACGAACCGCAGCTGCAAGTCCCGCCGCAGCAAATACAAGCATTACTGCAACCCCAATCAACAAGGCGACTAAGCCTAATAGCGAATAGTAAATGGCGGGGTCATCAAGGGGGTTTGTACTTTCAGCCGTTACCACCACAGCTGTTTTGGGTTTGTAAGCCTCTACATAGCCCAACACGTCGTCAATTTCAGGGTCTGTGAGGAAAGTAAAGACATTCATGGCAGCCTTTCCATTTGCTTCATACGTCGCAACTGCTTTTTTGTCGCCAGCTTTAATCAGGGCAGTATTGTTTTTTATCCACTTATAAATCCACGTAGGGTCGTCTGCGTATTTGGCTTTTACCCCCTTCAAAGCGGGACCTACCAATTTCCTATCAGGGACATGACAAGAAGAACAATGCTGTTTAAATAAAGCTTCGCCTTTCCCGACATCTATTGCATGGACGTTTGTCCAGCCCAGACACAGCACAAAAAGCAGTGCTGTAAGGGAAAATCGAATTGTAGTAATCATATATTTCATATTCAAATCAATGAGTTTATTTATTGAGATAACTCCGTACTTTTTGAAAAGTTGGACAAAAAACACTTGTTTTTCTAATTTGGGTGCAAAGTAATAGCACTTATTAATAACTTCAAACAAAAACCTTAAAAAAGATTAAGTTTTGCTTAATATTTAGAATCATTCTAAATAAGAAACAAGAAATGACATCTTTATGCAAAACGGGGCAAAGGTAGGGAAAATGGAGGGAAATGGTGTTACATAAATGGGTAGAATCTGTTGTTGGATAGCAAGTATTTGTAGGGGGACGCACCTTTAAAAGGTGCGTC
>JAYUZN010001044.1:0-3959 GCA_043751755.1 Bacteroidota bacterium
TATCGCTAAAAAAGATAGTATGCCGCTTTTAAATGGCTTTTATCCAGGGGGCAATTTGAATGCCGTCAATTTGGAGATTACGGTTACTTTCAACACCAACAATCAAGGGGCTTATACGCCAGAGGAGATTAAGCGGGCGCAAGAACTGCGAAAAGAAAAGAAGGAAAAGCAACGGAATAAGGAAAGATAGGGGTATTTCACAAGTGATACACAGTAAGGTTTTCGCAGATGAGGCTAGTGAGCATTGCCGAACTATTCTTTATCTGCGAAAACCTGTGAAAATAGTATTATCTTTGCTCCCAAATACATACAGTCATGCACATCAAAAGAGTTAAAGTAGATAATTTTAGGAACGAAGGAATAGGCATTGTTTGGGACTTGAATCCTGATGTCAATATCCTTGTGGGTAAAAATGGCTGCGGAAAAACGACTTTGTTGAGGAATATTGAGAACTGTTTGATACAAAAAGATAAAAACGACTATCGCATTTTTAAAGTAGCACGAGAATTAAATCTTTCATCTGGCGCAATAGTGGAATTTCTCCATAAACAAGGCTTTGCAGAAGTTATGGAAGATTTGAACGCCCGATTAAATCAAGCACAATATATTTTGCTGGCAAAGCACTTTAAACCTGATAAGCTTCGTCAGATTTCAAAAAAAAATGTAGCGGAAAATTTTCCTCATAACATTTATTTAGATTTAACTGAAGATTTTTATCTCTTTGAAAATGCTTATAAATTGAGGTTACATACTTTTGATGTTCCTGTAAATGAATATCTAAGTCATAATGAACCCATTAAAATAGGAAAAAACTCTGCATTAGACATAACCTTAGAAAAAACGTCTTTGCAATTTATTCTCTTTCAATCGGAACTGCGAAAAAAATTAGATAACTTCTATTTTGGGAAAATAAAACTAAATGCTGAAGAAAGAAAAAATATGGAAGCGGAATTACAAACAAACCATCAACGAATCGAAATTTTTACTGCTATTGTGAATGACATGTTTAAAGATACCGAAAAAATCATAGACTTAGACAGTTTTTCTTTTACCTTAAAAAATAAAACCGTCATTCAATTAACAGACTTATCTTCGGGAGAAAAACAGGTGATATTGATTTTACTTACTGCACTTTTGCAAAATCATCAAGAGACTGTTTTATTGTTAGATGAGCCAGAAATTTCGCTTGATACTTATTGGCAGCGAGAATTATTGAGAAATATCAGAACCATTAATCCCAATTGTCAGCTGATTGTAGCAACTCATTCGCCTGCTATTATTGGGCGTGGCTGGACAGAACATTTTAAGCGGTGGGAGGAAATCTCGCAGGAAAGTACGGATAATACGGAGATAATACCAACACATCAATTAAAATCAGGTTTAGATGGAATGCAAAACCCCGAAGTAGTTGGTAAGATTGATTTAGAATCCTTTAGAAGAAAAACTCCTCCAAAAAAATGAAATCAAATACTTGGGAAACAGAGTCCTTTTTGACGTTTTATATAGAAGATGCTACCAAAAATCGCAAAGTTTTTGCCTTAGTAGAGGGCTTGCAAGATGACGAGAATTTTTGGGAAAAGGTTTTCTCTCAATTTAGCCACAAAAAAATACGCTTAGATTTTCCCCATTCCGCCTCAACAAAGGAAACGGGAAAAGGCACTTTTATGAAATTCTACCCTTTTTTGGAAAAAGAAGAATTTAAAAATAGTTTTGTTATATGCAGAGATAGTGATAGCGAATACTTGTATGAAAATGCACAAAAACAATACTTTTCTTTGCCTAATGTTTTCCATACTTACACCTATTCTATAGAAAATCATAATTGTGTGCCGCAGGTTTTGGCAGAAATAGCTAAAGAGATTTTGAGAAAAACCTATCCTTTTGAAGCATTTTTTGAGCGTTATTCCTTGATTAGTTTTCCTTTATTGCTTCGCTATTTTTGGCTAAAAGAACAGGTTTTTCGTATAGAAAAAATCCTAAAAATAACAGAAGAATCTCAAAAAGAGGCATTAAATAAGCATAAACGCCTTTTGGATAGTTTTTTTACAGAAACTGTATTAAAAGAAATATTGAAATTTGATATAGTAGTTAGACAACTATCTGATATTGAGTATTTTCATGCTATTTTTCAAGAAAAGATAAGCCAAAAATGCGCAGAAATAGATAGTATTTTAATAAGAGAAAATAGGCTTACAGAAAAGGAACTTTATGCTGCTTTAACAGAAATGGAAAGTAGCTTATCCGAGAAAATAATTCCCCACGAAGCCCACTATTATTGGAATGGGCATATCATTTTTGATAAGTTATTAATGCCTTTATTTCAGCAAATAAGGGGTAAAATGGTAGAAGCAGCAGCAGAAAACATGGGGGAATTGTTTAAGAAATTCAGGAATAAGGCAATGGAATTTGACCTAAAAACGAAATTAAAGGAAGCCTATAAAATGAGTTTTGAAGAAATAGAACACAACCCTTTCATGCAGAAAATGAGAGAGGACATCAGGTATGCAGGGTTTTAGCTATCCATATAAAATCAACCTTATAGGGTAAGTAAGAGTGGCTCACTTTTCAAAAGTGAGCCACTCTCTAAGATATTCCAACCCTCTAAATACAGATTTACCATTTTTCGTAAAATGGGGAGATTTATCCCGTTCAAAATAGAATCTCCCCAGATTTCAATTTTCCTTCAACAGCATATCTATTACCGCCTGCTCCTCATAAGGCGATTTTGCATCATACAAATAAACTCTCCCTTTTTTGTCCAAAATAACATAACGAGGAAGGTGTTTTATTGCCAACGCACGATAAGCAGGGTGTTTTTGTTTGGCATAAAGATGAATACCTGGCACATTATGTTTTTTAACAGCAGGTTTCCAAAGGAATTTTTGCTTATCCACATTTACGGTTACTAACACAAGCGGCTGCCCTTCACGCACGCGCAAAATGCCTTTTGTCGTAGGAAAAGACGCAATACAGGGCTGACACCAAGATGCCCAAAAGTCCAAAATTACGACTTTTCCCTTAAAATCGCTCAAATGCACCCGCCGATGATATTCATCTTTGAACACATAATCGCGAATTTCCAAACGCCCTGCTTGGGAGTTTTGGGCAGAAAGAGAAATACACGATAAAAAAACTACCAAAAGAAGAGGGATATATTTCATGCTAAAAAATAGATTATAGATTTTCATAAATATCTGCTAAAGAAAGGCTTATCTCTAATAACCTTAGCGAAACTATTTCTGATAACTCATCATATACATGTAATAACCAACCTTGCGCGCTTCTTTCATAACACAAAACTAAGGTTTCAGTTTGAGCAACAATCAGGTAATAATTCAAAGAAGGAATCTGCAAATAACTTGACAATTTTGTGGTTAAATCTATAGACTGCGTGGACTCTGAAAGCACTTCTACAATCAAGCTCGGCGATTGAATATTTCGATTATCTGCCCAATCCGCAAACTCACAAGCTATCATCACATCAGGATAATAGTAGCTATTGCGCTGCGTAATTTGCAGACGTGCATCACTCATATAGGTCTTGCAAGGCTTTACTTTTGCCCGAAGTGCAGCACGTAATGCCGCAAAAATATTGCCACTTATCTCATTGTGCTTCAGGCTTGAGCCTGCCATAGCCACGATTTCGCCATTGATAAACTCGCAGCGCAACGCTGAGGCGTCGTCTTGCTTTAAATATTCTGTAATAGAATATCGGTTTAATGTTAGTTCTCCCATGTTTTGATAGTGCTTAGTTGCCATTTTCCGCCTACAAACAGCCTTTCTTGGCACAAAGTTAGGTTTTTTTGCCCATTTTCGCAAAAAAATTCGTGCTGCAAAGAAAAAATAGCACTGATTTAGCATCTTAGGATTGAAAAATAAATAACTTGATGATTTAGTTATAGCAGTCATTTTGAGCCTTTCTTAGTGCCGTAGGCACGAAATATTTATAGAAAATGGAA
>JAYUZN010001045.1:0-3023 GCA_043751755.1 Bacteroidota bacterium
CCGCAGAAGTAAGACAAGCAAGGAAAACGAATATTGTATATTTTTGATGAGTCATGTTGAAAATTGTGTGAAGGTTCACGCAGATGAACGCAGATTTAACCGCAGATTTTCGCAAATTATCCTTCTGTGTAAATCTGCGTCTTTCATCTGCGAAAATCTGCGTGAAACCTGAAATTTATGGCTGAACAGGTCCTGCAAGCCCCGACAAAGGCGCACCGTTATAAATAGGAACAGCAGAACCCGTAATATAAGCTGGATTCGCGCTTGTATTCGGCGTAACTAATACTCCGCCAATCGTTACCGCAAAGTTGTTGGTAACAACCGCTTGCCCTGCTACCCCTCCTATGCCAGGTCCGCAGCCCGTCGTACCCGGCGTAATTCCACAAGTTATCACATCTCCATTACAGTTTGCGTCTGTTCCACCTCCGCCAGGGAATCCATAAGCTCCGCCATTTCCCCCAAAACCTGCATCTCCATCAAAGGTAAAACAGAAGCCAAAGAAGCAGAATTGACAAGACTCATGGCAGTTATTGGTGGTATTATTTCCCCCATTCCCATTGGCAGGTAAAGGAACAATTATCCCCCCTGTGCCATTCATGTTACAGCCAGAAGTTCCATTTCCTGCGGGAACAACCCCTGCCAATCCATTTCCTGCGCCACCGCCGCCACCGCCACCAGCGTTCATACCTGCGCAAAGGGCGGGAGAAGAATAGACCATATCTTCTCCACCGCCACCACCGCCACCGCCGCCGCCAATCAAGCCGCCACAAGCAGACTGCACATTGACAACCACCCCTGTAGTATTAATTTCCAAAGCAGGTCCGCCTGGCGTGCCATTTATATTGGTACAGTTTGGCACAAAAATATTATTATCCCCTACGCCGCCATTTCCGCCATGTCCCAGAATTAAGCTTCCACATTCCACATTGATGAGAATATAAGAACCCGAAGGAAATGCGCCTGTATTATAGGCAGCTGTAGCCGTTGAGGGCGAAAAGACAATCACGCCCGGCAGCACATTTGAGATAAGGGTTATCGGATTTGACGGAGTTTGTGCATCTAAATACAAATCATAATTATTGACATTTGCTGTAATGTTAATAACAGAAGTGTCCACAATGATTTGATAGCTAATAGGAATGATTTGCCCATTGCAATTGACTTGAATAATGACATCATACACCCCAACTACTGCTGCAGAAGTGGCAGTGAAGGTCAAAACAGAAGACCCGACTCCGCCCACAATGCTATTCGGAGCAGCAGAAGCACTTACGCCGATTGGGAGATTGGCAAAAGACAGAGTTGCATTGTTACAAGTATTACAACCCCCTTGACTGAAATCTATAGAAAGCGTAGTCGTATCAGTTGTAGAATTTTGGTAAACATCTATTTCATTTACAATAGCAGCTGTATCTCCCAAAGTAATGCCCCCAGGATAGATGTTTAAGGTATAAGTACAAGTAGAAACCAAAGGACCGAACATTGCCAAGAAAGTCAAAGTATAAGTGCCGGGTGTGGCATTGCTCGAACCTGTAATAGTAACTTGAACCGTATCTGTAGGCACAACCGAAGTAGCCGAGAAATTGACGGTTACGCCTGCTGGAATCCCCGCAGAAGCAATAATCACAGGCACAGCGATATTCGGCGGAGGTCCCAACGTTACAATAAAGTCAAATACTTGGTTAGAAGCAGCACTTGTGTAAATACAGCCCGTTCCAGAGCCACAATCTACCGTAAAATCCGTACAAATCGTAACCCCCACAGGCAGCCAACAAGTGCCATTCCAATACATATGCACATTTCTATTGGTATTGTAAACCATTATCCCCAAATCTGCAGGAGCCGTTACAGGCAAGCCATACATGGTCGTGTTATCCATTTCAGGAATCAAAACCCCTTTATTGGCAGACATCATTTCCACCAAAGCATTCGGAGAAGTAAAGGCATTTGTGCCAATTCCTACCCTTCCGCCGCCTTGATTTTCTACATGTACCAAAGGATTTCCATTATTTTTCACATTAAAAGCTCCATTTCCATTCAAATCTACATTCAAATCGAAAGCGTTATTGGTGATAGTCGTATTTTCTACCAAGGGTCCGCCTAATTTTATGGCATCAGCCACAGGATCCACGTGCAAGCCATTTACTGCCTGTGCGTCAATCGTCATAACTCCTGCAGCCACCGTACTTGTAAGCCCTGCACCCGCAATTATATTTCCAAGTACATTTATATTGGTCGTAAGCGTACCATTTCCATCAGTAATCGACAAAACGCCCGTAACAGGGTCAAAATTTAGATTTGTATTAAAATCATTGCTGGGGTCTGTATCCACAACAACCGAGTTTCCGCCCGAAATATTGAGCGTATTGGGCAAAGGACCCGTAGAAAGGGTTTGATTGTCGCCGTCCCACACATCTGCGCCAAGGGTGCGCCAATACAAATCGCCCGTAAGCGGGTCGCGCACCACCACATCATTAATAGTCGCATTCGTGGCAAGTCCCTCAAAACGCACCGTTCCATTTACATGCAGCTTTGCCGTAGGAGCCACAGTGCCAATTCCCACAAGCGAAGGAATGGAATGTTGCGTATTTCCCACAATTTTCCAGTCTTTGTCAGGCAGATACAGCCAAGTAGCCGCCAAGCCGTCATAATAGGCAAAGGACATGCTGTCTTGAATAAACACCAAAAGTCCCGGCACAGGTGCGGGAATGGCATTCATTTGTGCAACCGTCATACGTGGCACAAGCAAGCCTTTGTTCGTGGTATTGAGTTCTAAGATGGCACTTGGGTCAGGCGTAGTAGTGCCGATTCCTACATTGTTTTGGGCAAAAAGTGAGTTGCCGCATAGAAGCAAGATGAGTAGCGAAAGATAAAGTTTATTCATAATAAGTAATTGAAAGTTGAAAGTTGATAGTTGATAGTTAGTATAAATACATAATAATCAATTATTTACAACTTAATATTTGTTTATATTCAAAACGGGATAGATTTTCCATAGATTTTCCTATAAACATGTCATTTCT
>JAYUZN010001046.1:0-5074 GCA_043751755.1 Bacteroidota bacterium
AGATATTTTTGCATATATTCGCCATTCACGATTTTGCGAGCTGTCCCCGTTTTCCCTGCAATGCGAAAAGCCGTTTTTCCTACATTTTTTGCCGTTCCATACGCCATAACCGCCTCCATCATGCCTGTTACTTTTTTGACATTGACAAAAGAAGCAATTTGTCGATTTTCGGGTTTTGGCGTGAAATCTTGCAAGACTCTGGAATCATTCAAAATCTGCGAAACCATATAAGGACGCACATATTTCCCTTTATTGGCAATCGCATTGTAAAAAGCCAGCATCTGCAAGGGCGTAACCTGCAAAGAATAGCCGATAGACATAGACGGAAGCGAGGCTCCACTCCAATTGAGCGCACCCGGACGAGGGATATTGGGCTTAGGTTCGCCTTTTATCTGCTCATTTGAAGGCTTTGTAAACCCAAATTTATCTATATAATCAATGAACTTTTGGGGTTTATCTTTGAAAATATCCATCGTAACCATCGCAATTCCTACATTACTTGAGAGGGCAAAAACGCCTTCATACGGAATTTTTCCATGCGCATAGCTGTCTTTTAGCGTTTTATCGCCAATTTTCAAAGTGCCATCACCCGTATCTACCGAATCGGCAGGTTCAATTCCATGCTCCTCTAAGGCTGCAAGTGCGGACACTAATTTGAAGGTCGAACCCGGCTCTATGAGGTTGGCAATGGCATAATTGTAGGTCTCAGGATAATTGGCTATCGCCTTTATTTTGCCTGTCGCTACCTCCATTACAATGGCTGTCCCTGCTTTTGCATGGTTATTTAACACGCCATTCATCAAAGCTCTTTCTGCAATATCTTGAATATCAACGTCTAAGGTTGTCATTACGTCTAAGCCATCTTCGCTATCCGAATTGCTGTAATCTTCTAAGGGAACGTAACTGCCTCCTGCTACTTTTTGTGCCAAAAAATACCCATCTTTCCCTCTCAAATCTCGATTATAGGAAAATTCTATGCCTCTCACGCCCGTTGTGTCGGCTGCGACATTGCCCAAAGTTGCCCTTGCCATTTCGCCATACGGATAAAAACGCTTGTTTTGCAGCTTTTCTACGGTCATTGCGCCGCCTTCTTTGCGCTTGCGATTGAGAATAGGCCAGTTTTTGGCTTTTTCAAATTCTTTGTAGTTGAGGTTATGTTTAGAAAGGTAAATATGTCGGTCTTTTTTCTTCATTGCTTCTCTCACTCTACGATAATAAAACATAGAATCTATGCCAAGTGTGCTGTCTTTCAAGGCTTCTTCTCTGCCTATGAGGTTGAACATGTTGTAAGACAGCACTTTGAGCGAATCGTCAAAAGCGGTAAATTTGCTGGTATCTATGAGCATGGGGTCGAGGGCGATTTTGTAGAAAGGCAGGCTTGTCGCCAAAACTGTCCCATTTTCTGCCAAAATATTGCCTCTGTCTGCTGTTAGTTTTTTGAAAATAACCCTTTCTTCTTTGTCAATAGCGTCCCATTTCGCACTTGAGGCTTGAAGCATCAAAATACGAAGCAAAATAACCGCCGCAAAGAATATAAATCCTGCGAAAAGGATATATACTCGAAGGAGGATGGTATTTGAGACTTTGGTCGCCATGTTTTGTGTTGTTTCACGCAGATTTTCGCAGATGAAAGCAGATTTCGCAGATAAGAATGAAGTGTTTGGGGCAAATTGTGCAGACAGTGTCTGCACAATTTAGGAATACATCTTATTTTTTCTTCTTTTTGATGAGCTTATACGGGGCTTCTTTGAGGCGTTGCAGCCCGATAGAATCCATATTGACCACCAAATTGGTATATCTTGTTACAGTGGCAAGGTCGGCTCTGCGCATCATATATTCTGCTTTGAGTGCCTTGACTTCTGCTTTGAGTTTTTCGCGGTTTTTGATTTGTAGCTCGGCATAATGGGCGTTTGCAATGTACAAAACGCCAATAATGGTTACGAAAACGACAAATTTGAGGTAATCATCTACCCGCCGCACCGAAAGCCAACTTCCTGTGCGTTGCTTGCCAGCGTTTAGGTCTTTGGCTGGGTCGGTTTTGGGGAAAATGTTACGCATGAGTAGTTGAAAGTGTAGAGTTGAAAGTGGAGAGTTGAAAAGTGGAGAGTTGAAAGTGGAGAGTTGAAAGTGGAGAGTTATACAAACTATAAACTTTCAACTTTTAACTATCAACTTCTTCGCTGCTCTCAATTTCGCACTTCTTGCTCTGGGATTTGCCTCAATTTCTGCCTCTGAAGGCTCTATTGGGCGTTTTGTGAGCATTTCCCAAGGCTTTATGGGATTGCCAAAAAAATCTTTTTCCAATTTATCTTCAAAATTGCCACTGCGAAAATGGTGCTTTACCAATCTATCTTCTAAGGAATGATAGGCGATTGTAACCATTCTGCCCTGTGGTTTGAGCAACTTTGTAGCCCCTTCTAACAAGGCTTTTAGGCTGTCAAGTTCTCCATTTACCTCAATTCGCAACGCCTGATATACTTGTGCCAAATATTTATGTCTATCTTTTTTGGGAATACAATCTGCTTCTATCATTTTTTCAAACTGAAAAGTCGTTTTTATTTCTTCTGTTTTGCGCAAGGCGACAATGGCGCGTGCCAAATTGCGAGAATTTGGCACTTCGCCGTATTGCCGAAATATCTTTTCTAAGTCGTCATATTCGTATTCGTTCAAGACATTTGCCGCCGAAAAATCGGATGAGGTGTCCATTCTCATGTCAAGCGGCGCGTCAAAACGAAAGCTAAATCCTCTTTCTGCTGTATCAAATTGATGGGAAGATACGCCAAAATCGGCTAAAATCCCGTCAATCGCTCCGATTTTATTTTCTCTTATTTTTATTTCAATGAACTTAAAATCCGAAGCTATCAAAGTCAATCGCTCATCTGAGATAATATTTTTGCGGGCATCAGCATCTCTATCAAAGGCAATCAAACGCCCCTTTTCGCCCAATCTATTCAAAATCTCCTGTGAGTGTCCACCCCCTCCAAAAGTTACATCTATGTATGTGCCGTCAGGCTGAATATCCAATAGATTTATGCTTTCATGAAGTAAAACAGGCTGATGATACATGTATATAATTGAAAATGAAAAATGAAAAATTGAGAATGAAAGAAATAACTAAGAATTAAAAATGAAGACTTAAAGGCTTTTTTGTTGGAAACTGCCTATTTTCAATTTTCAATTCTCCATTTTCAATTCTTCCCCATCACCTCCTCTGCCAAAGCTGCCATATCTATTTCGGGATTGTCGAGCCAAGTATTATAAGTTTCTTTGTCCCAAATTTCGATTCTGTCCAATTGTGCGAGCAAAATAATATCTTTGTTAAGCCCTACTTTTTCTAATAAACCCTTGTTTATCAAGATTCTATCACTGCTATCTACCTCTATTTCGCTTACTCCACTTAGGAAAATGCGCGAAAATGTCCTGTTTTTTGCCTCATACATATTCAGCGATTGGATTTTGGCTAATTCGGCTTCCCATGTTTTTTGCGGATACAAAACCAAGCAATTATCCAAGCCTTTGTTGAGGACAAAATGCGTCTGCTCCCCTTCAGGCAATTGCTTGCGAAGGGCAGAAGGCAGCAAAAACCTGCCTTTTGTGTCGAGTGTACACGCATATTCTCCTACTAATGCTTTCATTTATGCAGATTTACGGACGTTGAGTTAAACTATAGCTCAAAGGTACTAGCTTTCTTCCACTTTCTCCCACTTTTTCCCACTTTTTTAACACTATTTGATAAGTATTTTTCCACATAGTACCTCCTCTTATATTTTGCGCACAAAATTGGCAAATACCTGATTACAAAGCAAATAAATATGAATTATTTTGGCAAAAGAGCAAAAATAATTATCAAAAAACAAAAATTTGGGAAGGTATAAATGTGGGAGACATTATTTTAAAAAAAACGATAATCCCTGATAATGAGCATTATAGATATTTCATTTTTCCGAAAGAATGAAGGGTTTGATTTCACTTAAAGTAATACTTTAAGTGAAAGTATGTAATAATTTGTAAGACAAAATATTATATATAAAAAATAATTTAAATTCTATTTATTTAATGTTATAATTATTTTCAGGAGCGATGTTTTCGCAAAAAATACGACCATTTAACAAATGGCAACTACGAAATAACTCAACTATTTCCCTTTTTTTTCGTATCTTTGTATAAAATACAGCTTTTCATTTTTGTACCTATATTATAACGTACCATGAATATACGTTTGCTCATACTTTGCTTGTTTTGTGCGGGACTTATGGCTTGTAACAACAAGGCTATTTTTCCGATGGAACCCCATATTGAATATTTGGATATGCAGCCTCGAGAAGTGTCGGAAACGAGTGCGGATAATAAAATTACCATTGAGTTTTCGTTTACAGATGGAGACGGCGATTTGGGGGACGTGGTAGGCGGGGATAAAATGAGCCTGATTGTGATTGATAATCGCACACAATTTCCCGATTCTTTGCGCACTTTTCGCTTTCAACTGCCCGATTTGCGCCCAAATACCAAAAAGCCTTCGATTATGGGAGAAATATCCGTAGAGGTATTGCAAACGCCGCTAACACCGGGTACTTTGAAGGATTCTACTTCTTTTACGGTCTATATTTTTGACCAAGCTGGACATAAAAGCAATGAAATTGTAACGGATAAGGTGTATATAAAGCCTTGATTTTGAATAAGATTAGGATTTATTTATGTCGTCATTTTGTAGCCCTTTGCCATGTTAAGAAATCGCTAAAAACTGCGAACTTTGCGGCTGTTAGATTCAAAAGTCGAAAAATTCAGATACTTTTCACAACAGCTCCAAAAAATATATTTTGACCATTTGCAATACAACTTGTTTAAAGTTTTTTTATCATTGTACTGAATTTGAAAATGTGTGCTACATTTCCAACACAAAGATACTTCTTTTACAATAAATTTAGGTCATAATATTTTGATAGTCAGTTTATTATAAATTTTTCTCTTTCTGCAACTTAGGAATGAAATGTAAATAAGTTGATGATTTTATAGTCCCGTAGGGACGCGATATTTATAGAAAAAAAACATGCCCCGCTCCCCCTCTTGTTTTTCG
>JAYUZN010001047.1:0-4544 GCA_043751755.1 Bacteroidota bacterium
CCTCCAGCATCTCAATGCGAATTTGGAGAGCTACCACCAAACTATCTGGTACAATATGAGTTCTGAGCGGCGGTATATGATATTGGACGGCTATATAGCGCCTCATTCGGGCGGGAAATCGGTGGCAAGTGTGGTAGAAAACCGCTTGCTCGGCATCGTGGGAAATAACCTCATTATGCCTGTATCTGCGGGCTACAAGCTCGACCCTACTTATACGGTGGACCCGCAAAACCCTGCAACGCTGCTTGACCACTACAAGCCGCTTACGCCTGTGCCGCCCTATCGGGTAAGCGTTCCTACGCGTGGGGTATTTGCCGAAGCCATACAAGGGGCTTGCAATAGCTGCGAAAAGATAGACAATACTCGTTTTTGGAAGTGGGAGGAGCATCCTATCCCCGACAATCCTACGGCAATAAATCCCATAAACACGCCTACGCCTGTGGTAACCGAGCCGAATCTTGTGCCTACACAAATGCCTACGCCGATGATAAATATTCAAAACGCGCCGAATGTGCCTGACCCGCAAGGCTATAATAGCCTCTTGCAAGTGCTGGGTACAAAGGGGCTGTTTGACAATATCACAGGCTTAGACCAAAACCAGAAAAACGCTTTGGAGGCGATGCTAAGTTCGCAGAATGCAGCACAGAACTATGCAAGTATGGCAGGGCAGTTGGCACAGGTGGCTGGGCAGTATAAGCTTATGGAGGATATGAAACAGGGAGTGGAGAATGATACGTCACTTACTGGTGCAGAGAAAAAAGTGCAAAAAGGCGAGATAGGAAAGGCACAATTAGCCTTGTTGAAACAAAATTCAGGTTCAGGGGACAAGTATCTGAACACCTTAGATGACGCAGTAGCAAGGGGCTATGTGGATGAGGCAAAGGCAAAAGAACTTGGAGGGAACTATGTGGAAAAAGCGCAAAATGAGTATTTGGGCAATGATATACAATTCCCTGATGCGCAAGACCTTATCAAGCAATATGGACATTATGGGAAGTCTTTTTATGTTAAGCAAAAAGGAAAAGAGGGAGAAGAACTTGAGGTAAAAGGAGAGGGCGGAGAAGATATCAATAGGGCTATGGGGCAAGTATTAATCTATAATCCAATAAGTAAGTGGGGACTTTTGTTAAATCTTCCCATAACATCTCTCAATATTGGTACAAATAGCTTAATCGTAATAACAGGGAACAATGTAAGTCGTCAAAATGTAACATTGCAAAATAGATTATTTTTAACCGTAGATACCAATACATTAAGCGGAACTATAAGAAACAGAGGTATAGTAGATGCTTTTCTTATTAACCAACTCTTATCAACGCCTGGTAACTTAGTCTTAGATGCAAGTTCTGGAAATGGTAACACAATGCTAAGTCTTTTGAGTAGAAAACTGACTGTAGCAAGTGCGCCTTTAGCTTTTGGTTCGTTACTAAGTAGTAATGCTGCCAATAATGGTTCCCAAGCAATTGAACTCATGGCAGATGATGATAGGGGGGCATGGTTTAGAAGCACTGTTAGTTCGCAAGTCGACAATCCTGCGGCAAGTAATCTTTTGCCGCCCGTTACGAATCCTCCTACTAATGCCATCAACTGGTTAGCCCCATTGAAAGTATTAGCAGGGACAGATACAGGCACAGGGGCTGTTTATACTAGTACACATAACTTAGTTGGAGCTTATTATTATGTGGCTGCGGAAACAATTAATGCGGGAAATAACCAATTATCTGTCCCAACTTTGCAATGGGCAAACGAGCCAAATGTAGTTCCTGCAGGGGTAAATGGTGCTGCGAATAGTACATGGTATTGGGTTATTGGCACTCAAAATATTTATATTTATTTGAATGGTGTAATGGCTTATGTTATACCAAGAGTAGATGTAGATGGCTTGGAGAATATGCTTTCATCAAAGGACAACTGGACAAATGCAGCCAATCCTAATCAATGGTTTGAAGGATATATTCAAAACTTATAGTTATATTCACAGTTAAGAGACACTCATTTTTAATAAAAAGTGAGTGTCTCTGTTATCAATTATACAATCATGAATGTTAAAAATAATATTATTTATATATACCTCTTTATATCGCTATCATCGTTTTCTCAAATCAGCCACATAGATTGTGCTATACTCAAAGATAGTTTGTACCAAATAGATGAGGTATCTTACGTTAGTCGGTTTTCGCCTAATTGGGTAAAGCTAACTTTGTTGAATGGGAAGTGGGGATACCATAATAAAGAAACATTCTATGCTTATAATACGTGCTTGAATCGTTACGTAAAATACGCTCCCATACTATATAACACAGAGAAAAATCGTTATTTAGGAGCTTACACAACTCCCACTAATGAACCTTCATTAAAAAACCTTACCCTAATTGATTTTATTTTCTGCAAAAAATATATATATGTATCTTTGGTTTTCGATAAATATAATGCAACGCAAGTACAAAGCTTACCTACTCAAAAAGATCGTAAATTATATGTAGTAGCCTCTATAGATTATACAGAAGGCTACTTTTACAAAAATAAATTAAATTTTGTACATATAATAGATACATCTTCTCAAAAACTACCTGCATTAGATACTTATAAAAGAAAAAAGAAACTTATCAGCAAGGAGGATTTTCAAAAAGTGATTGCTGATGAATATCCTGAATTCAATAAGGATAACGCATGGATATTATCTTCTATTTACTTAGATACTAGAGTTACAAGCAAAGGAAAATGGTCTCCCCATGAATTTGTGGTAGAATTTTTTAGTGATTATACAATACAACAGCCCGATAATACCTACAAAACGGGTCCACGTTTTACTTATGATTGCAAAAAAAAAAAGATAATAAGCGAATTTAAATGGTAGCAAAAAAAACCTTGCAAAAGCGGCTATGCAAGCAGCAGGAAATCTTCGTTTTTCGGGACTTCCTGCCCTGTGTGCCAGGCTTGTGCGTAGTCCCGAAAATAACCGATTCAAGGCAAAAGCAAACCACTTTGCAAGCAAAAAAACCTTGCAAAAGCGGCTTGTTATCTATGCCTTATTGAGCGTTTACAAGGAAGCTCAAAAACGTCATACAAAATTCATTTATCACAATTTATTTTATTTATCATGAAATCAATTCGTTATTTTATCAGTATTTATTTGCTGATTGCCCTTGTTGGATGCAAAGATGAGGTAGTAAGCATAGACTTCGACTTCTCCAACGATGAGTGCTTTGCGCCTTGTAATGTAGCTTTTAGCAATAAAAGTGTAGGTAAAATTGAGTCCTACAAATGGGAATTTGGGGATAATGGGACAGAAACGATTCAAAATCCTACCCATAGTTTTAGTCAAGTCGGTATTTACAATGTTACTTTGATAGCTTTTGACAAAAGGGAAAAAGAAATTGGCAGAAAATCAAAACCTGTTAATATCTTGAAAGCACCTCAATTGGACTTTTCTATTGTAAATAACAATTGTAATATGCCTTGTGCAATCACTTTTACCAACAATAGCAGCAATTTAGAAAGTGTTAGTACACTAAAATGGGATTTTGGAGATGCTACTCCTGAAATAAGCTCTACTCCTACGACAAGTGCAATAAATCATTTGTATGATGTGCCAGGCAATATGACTGTTACGCTAAAAGCATATAGCAGTAGCGGCAAAGAAATCGCAGCCCTTAGCAAGCCTGTTACCCTGAATTATCCTATTTTTACCTATGCAAAAATTTACTCACTAACCATTAATAGCTTAACGGTTGATACAACTTATAATTGGAATGAATCGCCTAACTTGCCTGATATAATGATTGACTTCCTATCAAGTCAATTCGCTATGCACTATTATTCTCCCGTTATTTGCCAAGATTGCTGGAATAATAAAATTAATTTGCCTATAACCATCACAGGAGATGCGACAGGACAGCCTTATGGAAATTTTACTGTTAATGACCCTAATATTTATATAATAGGTAATTTAGCAGATGATGATAACCCTAGCCCTACTCCTTTCTCAAATCTATATTTTCCAGCTTTTGCCGCATTGTATTTGCAGCAACATACCCCTACTTATCAGAATGTAAATGGAGAAAATTTATGGATATTTGACATACCTATTTCTGCTACGGGTGGTAAGGCCACACTTTCAGGAACAGCACGATTTGTCTATTATTATCAATAGTATATAGGACTTCGGTTTGTGTATAGGCATGAGTGCGATTATTAAGTAACCCTCGTTGGCAGGGACTTCGGGCTTGTGTGTGGGCATAGAGCGAAGTCCCTCGTTGGCAGGGACTTCGGGCTTGTGTGTAGGCATAGAGCGTAGTCCCTGCCGAATCAAGACAAAACCAAACCGCTTTGCAAGCAAAAAAACTTGCAAAAGCGGCTTGTTGTGTCTATCTTTGTCTTTCTTTTTCGTTGTAAAAAACCAAAAAACATGTCTCACAATCTCAAAAAGCGCACTTGGAAGTGGGAGGAGCATCCTATCCCCGACAATCCTACGGCAATAAATCCCATAAACACGCCTACGCCTGTCGTAACAGAGCCGAATCTTGTGCCTACACAAATGCCTA
>JAYUZN010001048.1:0-3036 GCA_043751755.1 Bacteroidota bacterium
CCCCAAATGAGCAGAGAAGCAACGGTTTTTGAGGTATTAAATTTGCTTGTATAAAGGATAACAGTTAGCAGTGAACAGTTAGCAGTTATCTTTCATTTCTCATTTTTCATTTCTCAACTATTCATTTAACTATTATGACTAACAATTTGACATTTACTTTCTTGGTTTCGTGCTTTTTGTGCGCTAACCTAAACAGCGTTTACGCCGAGCCACAAACGCTACCGATAACTTCGAGTAGCTCTTTGCCTGTGTTTCAAGATTTTTTTAATTTGGAAAAATATATGCCTGTCCAAGAGACAACAGAAATGGACGCAGAACTTACGCAAATCGTGCCATTTTGGTATTCTTTTCTTTTTAAAGACGAATGGAGTTTAGGCAATAGCCCGAAAAGTAGTTTTATGCAGATAAGAAATGCCAATAGTGTTGGCGTGGAAAAGCGGCTAATGACCATGGATAAACAAAATGAAGGAATTTCTTTCACAGGAATGAATAAACTCATTTCTACGCCCGAAAATACTACAACTCTCACTATCAATAACAAAGCGGCAAAAAAAGCAGAAAAGGTTAATATTGGAGAAATAATGATGATATTAGAAGAAGTTGGGGCAGGTTCTGTATATTGATATTGTGATTTCACGCAGATAAGCGCGGATAAAAGCAGATGTCGCAGATAAATATAATGTTATCTGCGACATCTGTTTGCACTTAAAAAGTATCTACATCTCCCCAAGTAGCTTTGAGTTGCTGTAAGGGAATCTGGGAGGAGAAATTGCGATATGTCAAGCTCAAAGACGCAAAAGAGGCATAATTTTTAGCAAAAAAAGCCTCTGTTTCACTCCCTTTCAGGCTTTGAAAATATATCGTTTTTATCCCACACAAGCGACAAATCCACAACAATTTCTGCATAGCTTGCGCTAAATCCCTGCATGAGCGGCTCTTTATATCCCCGATAATGAGCGAGTTAGTTATTTTTACCCAAAAAAGGGTGTCTTTTACTGCTATGAGAAAAGTATTCGGCTTTTGGAAATTCCGCAAAATGACAGGATATGTTTCCCCCGAAAAAGAATTAAAAAGGGCAGTTGAATCCCCTATTTTCCCATAAAATAAACCCATATATATTTGCACATACTTGGCAAAAAGGGGCTGTATTAAAGAAAATTTTGAGAAAATGGCAGCAAGTGGCAAGGTAGAAACCTTTATTTCATAACCTATGAAGTTATCTGCAACTTTCCATTGCATTTTTTGGGTGAAAGTAGGAAAAGAATTTTGGTTGGGAAAACCAAATACGGCTGTAAAGCCTTGTTCTTGAATGAGTTGATAGGTAAGTTCTGCCAAATAAGGAAATAACCCTCTGCCTTGATGTGCAGGATGCGTCATCGTGTCGCAAGATTGTAGCACCTTTTCCGATATTCCTTGAAAATAGATTTCTCGATAAACCCCTGTGTAAGAGGCAATTAGCTTATTTTCTGGACTATAAGCTACAAAACCTAAATAGCTATATTTTGAGTGTGCGTATTTTTGTTTTACCGCTTTTTGTGTCCATTTTTTCCCAAAAACTTCCTCAAAAAGCCTTATCCAATCGGGAATATGGCTTTCTTCAAAACGATAAAGCGTGTATTGTTGATATTTTTGCATGTTTTTTATATTTTCTATATTTTTCGCGCAGATTTTCGCGCAGATTTTCGCAAATTTATCTTCATCTGCGTGAAATCTGCGTAGTCATCTGCTCAACTCTGCGTGAAATCATCAATACCTATTTTCCCTCAAACATTCCATCTGATTATTGAAAGAAATAAACGGATTTACGCCAAATCGTGCCTGCAAAGTAGGTGATTTTCCTTCATAATCTAACAATAATAATTGCTTATAACCTACTTCTTCGGCAATGTCTATGGCTTTTTGATTGTATGCGCCAAAAGGAAATGCAAAAGAATCTACAGGTTTTTGTATTAGATTTTCTATGTATAATTTACTTTCTTTCAGTTCTTTATAGCTATTTTCCGCACAAATTTCTGCCATATTAAGGTGAGAAATCGTATGACTTCCTATCGTAATAAGGGGATTTTTTGCCATTGCTTGAATTTCTTTGTCGGTCAAGGCTTGATAGTAGTCTGTGGAAATCGCCGCAAAATCTATAGGATATTGCTGAATAAAAGTTGCTATTTCTGGGTATAAACTTGTGCCAAAACACTGTGCTAAACTCAATTGCTTTGCTTGAGAAACATATTTTCCTTTTCTATTTTTCTGAAAAAAAGAGCCTTTAAAAGCTACTATATCAGGGAGTTGTGGGCTTGCAATGTCTAACCAATCCGTCCATAACATATCCGCTCCTAATGTACGAATCCCTGTTACAAAAAAAGTGGCGGGTACATTATAACGTTCCAAAATAGGCAAAACCCTTGTCAAATGATTTTGATAGCCATCATCAAAAGTGAGGGAAATGTTTAGGCGGTCTTTTGCAAAATGTCCTTTATAATAATCACTTAGCGAAACCAAGTGAAAATGCGTTTTCATATATTGAATCTGCTTTTCAAACTGTGTTTGACTGATAAATCGGGTGTTAAAACGAGTGCTTCCTCGCTCATCTACGCCATGATATACCATTATTCGCTGCCCATATTTGGGAGCAAACAAGTCTTTTCCCTGCCTTAGACTCCACAAAATATCGTTTTTTGTATAGCGTAATTGCTGGGAAATGCGCGTATATAGATGAAAAAGGTTCATAAGTAGTTGAAAGTTATAAGTTGAGAGTTGAAAGTTAATATAAATTCATCATAATCAATGAGATATATCGAAAATATCTGTTTGGATTATTTCTCACTTGTACTTAAATAGTGAAATAGATGGCTAACAACTAAAATGGGAAATTACCCTATTTTTGTATAGTTCTCCAAATATTTTTTTGTATGGATAAAATGGGAGGCTTCGAGGAATACAACCTTAGGAACGAAAATTAAATAACTTAACGATTTATGACTATCGTTAATTATCTTATTTTTTTAGTGCCGTAGGCACGAAATATTTATAGAAAATGGA
>JAYUZN010001049.1:0-2113 GCA_043751755.1 Bacteroidota bacterium
CAAGTCAAAATAGCTTTTCAAGGCTCCAAAATGGCGTGGGTCATTGTGGGTAACTATGACATTTGGGCTGCCCCATTTTGTCATGTTTTCGGACAAAATACCCGCCCTTGCCCGTATTACTTCGTTGGAAATGAGGACTGTATGGGGCTGCATGGCGGACGCAAGTAAGGTACTTTTTCCGCCCGGAGCTGCGCATAAATCTAATATTTTATCATATTTTTCGGTTTCTAATACCTGAGAAATAAGCATGGAGGAAGCCTCTTGCACGTAATATGCGCCTGCATGAAACAAGGGGTCAAGGGTAAATGAGGGTCTTTCTACCAAATAATAGCCTTCTTGATGCCATAACATCGGGATTCCGTTCTCATAAGCCTGCAACTTTTTGGGATTTATGCGAAGGGAAATGGGGGGATTTGTGTCTAATGCGGCTAATAATTGGGCAGCTTCTTCGGGGAGCTGCTCCGAAATACGGCTGCAAAAGTCGGGCGGAAGTGCTTTCATTTTTTGGACAAGTTTTTGTTTTTAGACAAGTTTTTTATTTTTAGACAAGATTTTGTTTTTAGACAAGATTTACAAGATAGACAAGATAGGAGATTTAGGTGCTGCTATTTCTCAACTTTCAACTTTCAACTCTCAACTTTCAACTCCCAACTTTCAACTCTCCTCATATTTTCTTCTTATAAATGGTCACCTTAAAATGCAAAGGCAGCTGATATTCAAAAACGGCGGGCAGGTTGCCATTTGCTTTAAGTTCGGCTTGTGCCTCTGCTATGCCCCGATTGAAACGGTTTACGTAGCCCATTATTTTTAAAGACTCTGCTATGATAGGATTTCTATAGTCATTTTGATGCGGAAAATTATCGGGCGTTGCTGCGCCATACAAGCCTCCTGCATTGCTTATTTCTATTCTGTCCGAATATTCGTAAAACTTTATAGGCGCGTTTGACTCGTAATTTCGGTGCATAATGGCATTGTTGAGCAATTCGCGCACAGCTTTGAAAGGGTATTCTTTTACCAATTCTTCGCGCAAAACCGTTACCATAACAGACCTTGTTCTTATGTTATTTTTTACAAATAAATCTAATTGTTCCATGACATAGCGCAAATCCCCCACAAATTCATGTTCATTTAATATAGGAGAGACTATTGTATCTCCTTCAAAATGAACGTATTGAATATATGCTCCTGACAAATGATGGCTTGGTTTTTTGCCTAATAACAAAATCCCTGCATGAGTCGGGCAGTCATGTACAAGGTCATACAAGCGCAAAGAGGCTAATTGCTGCTTTGCGTCTCTATGATTTGCCGCCAATGTTTCCTCGTCTATGGCGTTTGGCAAATAATATAATTTGAAAAGAGGGATATTTATATCGTCTAAACTGCTGCCAATAGCAGGAATTGCGTCATAAGATTTCGCTGTTGCGGTTCTTTTTTCTATCAATCTGCGCTCCTCCGCCTCTCCTGCAAGGGCTTTGCGGGGACCATTTCGTATCCAAATTCTCCCTTTATACCTTACAGGCGGAAAAAGGCTGGGAAATACCTCTACAACGGCAATATCGCCTTCGGGAAGGGCGTATTTTTGAATGGTAATAGCAGGTTTTGGCAATATATTTCCATCATCTCTGATGCCCGCCAAATTTTTGAGAAGGGTATCATTGACGGTTATTCCTACGGCTTTTCCTGTTTTGTCCTCAACGCCAATGATGAGATAGCCCGCCTTTTTGTGGTTGGGAAAATCATTGGAAAAGGCACAAATCGCTTCACAAAACTTGTCAGTATTTGTGGTGGAAATGGTTCTTTCTATGCGGTCTGATTCCATATCTGCTAATAAGGAAATCAATTCTTCTGTTGATAACATATATATTGTTCTTTACTGCCATTTAGAAAATGGCAGCTACGGGTATTGATTTTTCTTACTTAGTACTGCCATTTAGAAAATGGCAGCTACGGGTATCAATTCTGTTTTATTTTCTATGGCTGATTCGACAATGTTTTTTCCTGCTTGAATGATATAATCTTCGCCTACTTGTTGCACAAAAACCGCGTCTCCTCCTTCGGAATTTTCGGTCAGTTTCAATCTTTGTGGCGACATATAATAACGTACCAAACTTTG
>JAYUZN010001050.1:0-3548 GCA_043751755.1 Bacteroidota bacterium
CTTCTCTTATAACGGTAATAAACTCCTCCAAATTGGCATTGCGGATATTGTCCTTGCTTTTTTGAATGGCAGAAGGAGCTTTGTCGTAGCCTTTTATCGAAAAATAAGGGTCTTTTACCTTTTTGAGCAAAGATTCCACTATCGTGTTATATAAGTCTGCGTCCCAATCTTTCCATTTTTCAAAAGCAAAGCCTTTGCGATTGAGATTGGCAGGAATGTTGCAAGCTATCATGGCGGCTTCAATCAAAATCGTGCCACTGCCGCACATAGGGTCGAGGAAGTCGCACTGCCCATTCCAATCCGAAAATAACACCATGCCTGCCGCAAGTACCTCATTGATAGGCGCAATATTCGTAGCCGTTCTATATCCCCGATGATGCAAGGAAGCCCCCGAAGTATCAAGAGAAATCGAGCATTGGTCTTGCTGAATATGAAGGTGAATGCGAATATCGGGCGCATCTGTGTCTATGCTTGGACGGCTGCCCAAAAAATTGCGAAATTGGTCCACAATCGCATCTTTTGCCTTCAAAGACACGAATTGCGAGTTGTTGAAATAGTCGGAATGTACGACCGTATCAATGGCAAAGGTTTCTTTTACGGAAAAATATTGTGACCAATCCACCTGCGAAACGCCTTTGTACAAGCCATTTTGCGAATAGACCTTGAATTGATGAATGGGTTTTAGGATTTTGATAGCGGTTCGGAGGGCAATATTTGCCTTGTACATAAACCCCTTATCTCCTTCAAAACTGACCATACGCAAGCCTTTCTGGACGTTTTGCGCACCGAGTAGCTGCAATTCCTTTGCGAGCAAATCTTCAAAACCAAATAAGGTCTTGGCTATCATTTTGTAGTTGTCGTTCATTGTTATTTTTTATTTCACGCAGAATGAAAATTAAATAAGGTCATATTTTTCTTACCACTAAGGAACAAAAATTAAATAACTTGCCATTTTTCTCACCACTAAGGCACGAAGGAACACGAAGCTATAGGGTAAAAGAAGACCTCTAAGACACACTTTTTCTTTCTTAGTTTCCTTCGTGCCTTAGTGGTAAATTATGATTTTATTCTTTTGGTGTTCCTAATATCTGTGTGAACCCACACAAAATTACACAAAAAGATTAAAAATGGAAAAAAAAGTATTTTTGTAAATCCAAATGCCCCAGTCCACACGTAAGTATGTGCATACAGTTTGAAATTATTTCATTCCATCTTTAACAAACACAATACTTATGCAAAACGATTCAACTACCATCAGCCGCATTATTGAGGCTTCCAAAAAAATGGTATTCGTCTCTATGGCACTCTTTGCAACTGCGGTTGCCGATGCCTCAAGCCACCGAGAAGCACCACTGATTGCCAATGATCCCTTGGCAGACAACACAGACTTGTATGCTTTTCGTAGCCCAGAAAACCCTAACAAGGTAACTATCATCGCTTGTTACATTCCTGTTGAAATCCCTTTTGGCGGACCAAATTATGTTTCTTTTGGCGAGAACATTCGCTATGAGGTGCATGTGGACAACAACACAGCTACAGCAGGAGATGACATCACGTACAGATTTACTTTCTCGAAAGTGAACCAAGACCCTACTACGTTTTTCAACATTCGTTTGGGGGCAGAAAATTTGAAGACGAGTTATACTTTGCAACGCAGTCTTGATGGGGGGGCTACTTTCACCACCATTATTACCAATGGAATCGTTCCGCCTAACAACATTGGCGACCGTTCTATTACAGGCGGTGCAGGTCTCAATGCAGCAAGCTACGGCGCGTTGATGACAGGTGCAGTCAAAATTGCTACTACAGGCGAAAAAGTATTTTGTGGTCCTACTGATGACCCCTTTTTCGTGGACTTAGGCGGTATTTTTGACTTGGGAGACTCTCCTCGTCAAGGGGGTGCTACGATTCGTGATGGGTTGGCACGTAGAAATGTGCATTCTATTTGCTTGCAAGTTGATATTGCTACCTTGCAAAAAAATGGGCAACCTGTGTCTATGGCAGCAAATATCTTGGACGGCAACTATGTGATTGGGGTTTGGGCAAGTGCGTCTCGTCCTGCGACACGTACCCTTAGCAATGCTGGTGGAAATCCGAATGATACAGGTTCTTGGATTCAAGTTTCTCGTTTGGGAATGCCTTTGACAAACGAAGCTGTTATTCCACTTGGTAGCAAAGACTTGTGGAACTCACTTACGCCGTATCAAGACCTTGCAAATCTTAGCACTTTTGGCAATTATTTCTACAATCCAGAATTGGCGTTGTATATGGATGATAGCCAATTTGGAGGCGCAGTTCCTGCTTTTGCCCAATTGCGTGTACAAAGCAGCTCGCTTCAAGGTTTTGACTTCAGAAATGGACACAATGGCTTGTATGGCTTGAAAAACTCTCCCGCAGTAGCTGGAACCGCACTTGATGATGCCATTTTTGGAACCTTGCTTTTACCTGCTCCTAACTCTCCTCGTTCTGTGGATTTGTGGCCTATTTTCCATACAGGTGTTCCTAATCTTGCGCCCTATCATTTGGCTACAGGCAAAGGCGGCAATCCGTTGGCAAATGGCAAGCCTTTTATCAACAATTTCCTTCCAAATGGCGGAGATATGCTAAGACTTAACATGGCAGTTCCTGTTACGCCACGTAACTCTGCGAGCTTCTCTTCTGATGGCATCATTGCCGCAGCAGTTGCAGGGCTAACTAACCCAAATTACAACCAAAATACGAACATTCAATTTATTCCTAACATGGACGGTTTTCCTAATGGAAGAAGATTGGAAGATGATGTTACCCGTATCGAATTGCAAGCTGTGGGCGGAGCAGCATTGGCAGCTATCGGACTTTGGTATGATGATTATCAAGCAGGTAGCCCAAATCCAGTTACCAATTCTTTGGTAAATGTGCTTTCTTATTCTACAGGGGTAGAAAAAAATGACACGACTTTCAAACCTGCTTTCCCTAATGTGCAAACTCCTTGGAGTGGAACGGCGGTAGATTGAGGCAGTTAGCAGTTAGCAGTGAACAGTTAGCTACGAGTGAAAAATAATCTAACCATATATTTTCGATATATCTTATTGATTATGAAAAACTTATAATAACTTTCAACTCTCAACTTATAACTTTCAACTTTCAACTACTTATTTCTCATTTTTCATTTTCTTTTCAATTATCAATTCAACACAAATGAACCATAAATATTTCCGAAACATATTCAGCACAATCATGGCATTGGCTGTAGTTTCAAGTCTTTCTGCTTCCAGTCATAGAGAAGCACCACTTATTAGCAATGACCCTTTGGCGGATAATGCAGACGTATATGCGTTTCGCAGTCCAGACGATACCACCAAAATCACGCTCATTGCTACTTACGTTCCTTTGCAATCTCCACAAGGCGGACCCAATTATTATTCTTTTGGGGAAAATATCCGCTACGAAATCCATGTGGATAATGATGCAAGCGTGTCAGGTGATGAGGTAACTTATCGTTTCACATTCTCCAAAACCAATGGAGATCCCTCTACTTTTTTCAACATTCGTTTGGGTGCAGAAAACCT
>JAYUZN010001051.1:0-2965 GCA_043751755.1 Bacteroidota bacterium
AACAAGAGGGGGAGCGGGGCATGTTTTTTTTCTATAAATATCGCGTCCCTACGGGACTATAAAATCATCAACTTATTTACATTTCATTCCTAAGCTACAAATAAGCCTTATGCTCCATTGCGAATTTGAGGAGGGAGTTTTTCCCTTCGAGGGTCAGCTTTTTGGCTACATTATAACGATGATTTTCTACGGTATTGAGGCTTATAAACATAAGATTGGCAATTTCGGGGGAGGTTTTGCCTTGAGAAATGAGTTTTACAATGACTTTTTCGGTAGGACTCAGGAGTTTGAGCTGGTTTTTGACTTCTACGGAAAGGGTTTCTCCTGCCAATTCTATCAAATAATTTTCAATCCCTTGACTTATATATTTTTCGCCTTTTCCTACCTTTTCCACGCATGTTATAAGTTCTTCTACAGCATTGTCTTTGAGCAAATAGCCGCTCACGCCTGATTGTAGGGCTTCATCAAAAAAATGCTTCTCTTTGTGCATGGTCAAAATGATGAACTTTGTGGAATGTTTTTCGGTCAATACCTTTTTGCAAACTTCTAAGCCACTGAGAATCGGCATTTCTAAGTCCAAAATCGCAATATCGGGCTGCGTAGCCAAAATGAGTTGATAGGCTTCCATGCCGTTTGTGGCTTCGCCTTTCCACTCCACAAAGGGAATATTTTTCACGATTTCGCGAATCCCACTTCTGAAAATGGGGTGGTCGTCTGCTATGATTATTTTGTACATGTTTTGTGGTAGTTCACGATGGGTTCACGCAGATTTTCGAGGAGTTCACGCAGATTTTCGCAGATGAAAGCAGATGTCGCAGATAAAAACACCGCTAATGCCCCTCACTGCTAACTGTAAATATCAATTTCGTTCCTTCCGCTATCCTACTTTCTACCTCCAATTTTCCGCCCAGCATCTTGACTCTTTCTTCCATGCCGAGCAAACCAAAAGAACGTTGCTGCTTTTTAGCTAAAATAGCCTTATCAAATCCCTTGCCATTGTCTTGTATCAAATAGCGGATATTGTCGGCTTGTTTTTCTGCCGTAACCCGCAAAGCAGTTGCAGCAGCATGTTTTATTACATTGTTCACCGATTCTTGAATTATACGATATACGTGAATTTTCGTTTCTTTGGACAAATATTTTTCAGTATCTTGAAAATCTGCACTCATAAAAATGCCTGTACTTTCTGCCACTTTTTCGCACAAAGTTTCAACCGTTGCCGTCAAACCATATTTTTCTAATTGGTTGGGATACAAGTCTTTGGAGATATTTCGTACCTCCTCAATCGTATCATTTACCGTTTCTATGATAGGAGATAAATGGTTTTGAGTATTGTTTTTTGTCAATTGATTTTTGATAAAAAGGATATTTTGCCCAATGCTGTCATGCAATTCCTGCGAAATCCGCTGCTTTTCGCTCTCCTGCGTTTGAATCAACTGCCGGGAAAAATCTCTTTGTAACGCCCGTTTTTCGACTTCATTTTTGAGCAAAATGCGTTCCTTTTCCGTTTTCAGGATTTCTGCCTCTAACTGCCTGTTTTTCAACTCCTCTTTGAGCAAATTGATACGCGCCACCAAAGCGATGGCAAAGCTAAGGGTTTGAGAAATAATGGCTAAGTTGGGAAACAATTCAATGACACTATTGTGAAAACGGTACAAAGCAAAATAAGTTGCTATGATAAGCATAATGCTCAATGGCAGGATATTTGCCAGCAGAAAATACTTGGCAGGCTTGAATTGCTTGCGATAAGATACGATTCCCACCCACACCAAGAGCAAAATAATCCCCACTGTTGCCATATTTTCGGGGAAAGTAATGTAGTTATTTGTATAATAAATGCCACTTATTGTAGAAAAAATATTCAATACATTGATGCTAATAAAGGCGAGTTTTATATAATTTAAGACTTTATCCCAATAAGGAAGGCGAGTTTTGGTCTCCAAATAAGAGCGAGTAAGCTGTATAAATCCCGTAATAACGACAATAATGCCTGTATCTCTCACCAAACTATTGAGGTCAAAAAAATAAACATTTCCATCTACCTTCATCTCTATATTGAAAATTCGGAGGGGGGACAATACATTTAAAAACCAGTTTAAACCCGTTATATACATCATTCCCCCGATGACGATGACCAAATAGTATAAATAAGTATTGTCTTTAAAAATAAAATAAATGTAGGCATTATAGATAAAAAACATCAACATAACCGCCAAAGTCGCTATCCAAACAATATAGGCAAATTGGTTTTTGTCTGCATAATATTGTGCTGTTTGGAGGTAAACTCGCGCTTTTGTCGTAAAAGAATAGGCAGACAAGGCACTCGTTTTCAGTTTAATATAAATAGTGGTCTGTTTTTTTGCCTGAAATGTAAAAGGAATCGTGCCATAGAGCCGCGTACTTGTAGCGACCGACAAACCTACTTTTTGGGATTTCCATGCCTGCGTTTCCTCGTCAAAAGAATAGACTGTGTTCTCCAATTGGGGCAGAATTTTGAGGAAATAAGGCTGCGAATAGGCCGAAGGGTTGTAAATCTGGATTTTCAGCCAATAATATTCACAGCTTTTAAAATCTTGAAGGAGGGGGGTTTGGCTAAAAAAAAGGCTGCTATCCTGCAAAATTTGTTCAAAAGAATAGGACTTATCTTGGAGGACTTCCACATATTTGAGGTCTGCGAAAGGGGCATTCGTCAAAGTATCTGTTTGCGCAGGCGCGAACAGGCTAATAAAGATTCCTATAAAAAAAAGATACCATTTTTTCATGCCCCAAAAATAGGAATCAAAATTCAATAAAGCAATATTTTGCTGTAAACATGTCATTTCTTTAAGAAATGACATGTTTACAGCAAAATGTATCCCGTTTAAAGCATAAGTGGTTCTTATAAAATAAACGGGGTTAAATTATCGGGATAGCTGCCGCAAGCGTCCGCTTGTGGCAGTTTCTTGAAGCGTCCGCTTCCATCCTC
>JAYUZN010001052.1:0-3658 GCA_043751755.1 Bacteroidota bacterium
TTAAGGCGGCGCAAAGGGTCAGGCATTTTATAATGGCAGAAAAAAAGTACTGGCTTGTAGTAGGAGATATAGATAATTTTTTCGATAACATTCCACATAAGCCTCTTTTGGAGACCTTGCGTAGCTATGTTCTTTCTGACAAAATAATGGATTTGCTGCAATTATGGATAAAAATGCCCCGCCTCAATGCGCAATATACTTGGCTCGAACCCAAAAAAGGCATTCCACAAGGCAATGTTTTGTCGCCGTTGATGTCAAATATATATCTACATGCTTTGGACAGGTTTTTGGTGCAGCGCAAATACGGCTTTGTGCGCTATGCAGACGATTTTGTGTTATTGACTGATACTCAAAAGAATGCGCAAAAGGCAGGCGATGAACTTGTGCGTTTTGTGAACGAGAATTTGGGGCTTTCCCTCAACGCGCCGCCTACGGTGCAACGCGTAGAAACGGGTTTCCCTTTTTTGGGCGTATGGTTCAATGGCAGCGATATTACGATAACCGAAGAAAAAAAGGCAGATATAGCGGCTAAGTTGCAAGCCGTAGAAACGAATAAAGAAGGCTTTTTTTCCGAAAATTATACAGCAACAATTGAAAGTTTACAACATTATTACGGCAAATTGCTGCCGCCTTCACGCCTCGAAGCCTTTGACATGATTTGGGCGACTGCTGTTGTGCAGCATTATCGGAAGCGATTGGAAGAGGATAGCTTGGACAGGGCAGAAATTCGGGCAGAATGGTGGAAAGAGCTGCATTTTTTTACGGAACAAGCTGAAAAAGCGCATCAAAAAGGCTTTACTTTATGGGTCAAAGCTATCAAAAGCCGCAAGGCACTGCCCGAAACGGTGTTGGCATCTGCAAAAGAGGAGGCAAAGGAAAAGCAAGCTATTTTGCAACGCGTAGAACAGCGCAAAAAGGCGTATTTAGCCAAAGCAAAACAGCATAAAGAAGTGATTATCACTACTTCGGGCATTTTTTTGGGAAAATCAAAAGGCATGTTAGTCGTCAAAAAGGAGAAAAAAGTAATGACCGAAATTCCTTTCAAAAAGATAGAACACATAACTTTGTTGAGCCGCAATTTCACGCTTTCTTCCGATTTTTTGTATCAATGCAGTGTCGAAAAAATAAACATTCATTATTTGGATTATACAGGGAAAAATATTATGTTGATGTTGCCGCCTGCCGCGATTTCTTTTTCGGCTGTGCAGGCGCAAATCGCTGCATATAACAACGGAAAAGGGCTAATTTTGGTCACAAAATGGCTCACAGGCAAGCTCAAAAATCAGCGGAGTTTGCTCAAATATTTTGGCAAATACCTGAAAAAGATGCAAAGTTCTGAGGTTGCTGCCACAGAAAAAAGAGAGGAGTATGTGCCATTTGAAAAGGAAATTGCGACTATTGATAAGTGCCTCTTAGAATTGGAAAAAGTAGCAGATAGCGATTGGGCGACTATGCGTGGGCAGTGGTTTGCGATAGAAGGGCGGGCGGCACAGGCATATTGGGCAGGCGTGGAGATTTTGCTGCAACCGTATGTAGATTTTCCGGGCAGAAAGCGGCATGGCGCGACCGATTTCGTGAATATGTGCCTCAATTATGCGTATGGGATATTGTATAGTCGTATCCGTACTTTGCTCAATCGCAAGGGTTTACAGGAAAATCTCTCGTATTTGCACACGCCTTCCGAGCAAGCAGAGCCAACTTTGTCGTATGATGTGATTGAGTTGTTTCGCACACATGTAGTCGATAGGACGGTGTTTGCATGGCTACGCAAAGAGGTTTTGCCGAATCCGCTGCCGCAAGAACAACTCACCGAAAATATAATCAAAACCTTGACAAACAAAGTCTTAGACCGTTTGGAGGCTTTGGAAATGTATAGAAAAGATGTTTTTTCTTTAGAAGATATTATCGAAAATCAAGTGCAAGAGGTCAAGGCTTTTTTGTTAGCCGAAAAAGGGAAATACCTGCCCTATTTGGCAAAATGGTAGAGAAGAAATTGAAAATTGAGAAATGAGAAATGAAAAATCAAAAATGAGAATTGAAAAATGAGAATTGAGAATTGAAAAATGAGAATTGAGAAATCAAAAATGAGAAATCAAATCTATCATATTTCTTCTATCTTGTTTATCTTGTCAATCTTGTCAAAAAAAAATCAAATCTTGTCAAATCAAAAAAAAATCAAATCTTGTCAAAAAAAATAAAATCATGTCATCTGCGCAAATCTCTTACAGTGAGCTGTGCCGAACTTTGCGAGAGCTAAACGGCACTTTTGTAAATAACATAACTAAAGCTCCGCCCACAAAAAACACGCCCAAGGCCAAAATACTATTGCGCATAGAGCCTGTTATCAATTCTATATACCCAAACATAAACGCTCCTAACACAAGGGCTACTTTGTCCAATAAATCAAAAAAGCTGAAAAAAGAAGCCGTATTTGGGGTGTTTTCGGGAATGAGTTTGGCATAAGTAGCCCTAGAAAGCGACTGTATTCCGCCCATAACCATGCCAATACAAGCCGCTACAAAGTAAAATTGCAGTTGCGTTTGAATGGCGTAAGCCAAAAAACAATTCACCGTCCAAATCACTAACATCACCATAATTGAAACTTTATTTCCCTGCCATTCCGAAAGTTTTGCTGCCAAATACGAACCCAAAATGGCAACTACTTGCAAAATTAAGACCGTTTTTATCAGCTGCCCGCCGTCCATATTGAGGACAGATTTAGCAAACATAGGCGCTAAAAACATGGCAGTTTGTACGCCCGCATCATAGAGAAAAAAAGCGGCTAAAAACCTTTTAGCATTCGGCAGATTTTGTAATTGCGCCCAAACGCTTTTTAATTCGTCTATGCCTTTTGTTAGAATACGAGAAGTAACTTTTTGTTTTGCTACGGCATCTTTTACAAAACGAAAAGTAATGAGCGAAAAACTTGCCCACCAAATTCCCACCATCAAAAATGCCCATTTTGTCGCTTCTAACTTTGCTTCGCCTGTCTCTTGCATTTGAATAATGCCCAAATTAACCACAAGCAACAGTATGCTTCCGATATAACCAAAAGCAAAACCGCGTGCGCTTGTGCGGTCAAATTTGTCTTGCGTTACGATTTCGGGCAAAAAAGCATTGTAAAACACTAATCCGCCTGCATAGCCCATAG
Source organism: Bacteroidota bacterium (assembly GCA_043751755.1). Classification (GTDB taxonomy): domain Bacteria; phylum Bacteroidota; class Bacteroidia; order J057; family J057; genus JAAFHL01. Next base: position 3,152 of record JAYUZN010001052.1, read on the forward strand.
TCGCTACCACAAAAGTCGCAATACCCCATTCCACATTATGCCCATTGAAAAATATCATACAAGCACAAGCGATTGCGCCCATTGTGGAAAAAATGCGCATAAAATAGGTTTTTCTGCCTGTATAATCTGCTATTCCTGACAAAAAAGGCAAGGAAATGGCGATTAATAAATAGGCAAAAGACAGTGCGTAAGAATATAACACTGTGTTTTTGATAGAAAATCCCAAAAAATCTACCATTCCATCGGGCGGAAAAGCGATTTTCGTCATCTCTTCGTAGTAAACAGGAAACAAAGTCGAGCTGATGACTAAGGAATATGCCGAATTTGCCCAGTCGTACATACACCAAGCATTGATTGTTTTTGTGTCGTTGAGTGCCATTTTTTTGGGTAAAATGTTGGATTTCACGCAGATTTTCGCAAATGAAAGCAGATTTCGCAGATGAAAAATGCAATATATCTGCGAAATCTGCCAAAATCAGCGTTTATCTGCGTGAAACTATAAGCTAT
>JAYUZN010001053.1:0-7941 GCA_043751755.1 Bacteroidota bacterium
AAAAGTGGGTTTGTTTTCATAAAAAAAATACGTTGTTATATGAGACGGTAAAGTTAAGGAAGTTTTTGAAACAAACAAATTTTATTTTATTTATTTTTAAGGGGGCGCACCTTTCAAAGGTGCGTCCCCCTAAAAATTTCGTATTCCTAAGCTATAGGCAAATTTATTTTTTTTTGCCCGATTTCAAAAATAAATTTGCTTTATAAGAAATAAATATATTACCTTTGGAATAAATTTTATATCAAAATAACCCAAAAGTATATTATTTTTGAAATATACATTTATATTGATATTACTTTATTTGGGATATTCATTTTGAGGCTAAGTTCTTTCTTTCTAATTATCAACCTTTTATTGGTTTTTTATCAATCATAACCATTTTTAATTTACTGATTTTATGCCAATTAAATACATTTATTTATTTATCTTCTTTACAAGCTGTATTTGGGCAGGGCAGGCACAAGTGGAAAAAGAACTGCTCTTAACCTTTAAGCAAGGGGGAAATGAGTTAGATATTGCTGCAAAAAATAAGATAGAAAAAACGCTGCAATCTTTCGCGCCTAACACACCGATTGAAGTTGTTTTTTATCAAGACGCATCGGCATTGCAGAATGGGCAGTTCAATGCTGTGCAGATGAACCCCAAAAATCAGGCTATTATTGCCTTTTTGAAGGAAAAAAAAGTGAAAATCAAGATGGTAAGGAAAGAAGGCGTTGAGGCGAATGAAAGCGATAACCCTAATGTTATTAGCTTGGTTTTGTCAGGAAACCCAGACATTCCGACCAATAGTTATGTAGGCACAGATAGTCCTCGAAGTGGGCTTTCTACCGCTATTTTGCCACAGGCTCAAACCGAAAAACCGGAGCCTTCTGCGGGGGAGGAGTTTTTTCCTTCCGAAGATACACAAATTACCTTTGAGCGAGCTGCAGAGTTATTTTTAGCTCCTTTTCAGAAGGCAAAAAAAATGAGACCTGTATATCATTGACAGTTACTGCCATTTAGAAAATGGCAGCTACGGTAAAACGGCGGCTACTTGTGGGGGCAAATCATGCTTTCCATCGTTATAAATGACGAAATCCGCTTGCTGAAGCTTGCGGGAATCTGCCCATTGCCTTTGCATACGCAGCAAAACTTCGGATAATAAAATAGCATCTCTCGACATAACCCTTTGAATACGAATACTTTTGGGGGCATACACCGCAATTACAGCATCAGTATCTTTGTTTGTGCCTGTTTCATACAAAATCGCAGCTTCTTTGAGGACAAAATCGTGCGGATAATCTTTTGCAATATGCGCCTGCCAATCTACAAAATCCTGCCGCACAGCAGGGTGAACTAAGGCATTCAATTCCGCCAATTTTTCGGCATCATGAAAGACAATATCCGCCATATATTTGCGGTTATAGCTGCCGTCAAGAAAATACGCCTCCGTTCCAAATGCCTGTTTTATGCCTGAAATGAGGGCTTCATTTTCCTCAATCACTGCCTTTGCGCGGACATCTGCCTCATACACAGCGATTCCGCGCTGCGCAAATAAGCGACAAACCGTACTTTTGCCACTTCCAATTCCGCCTGTGATACCTATTATTTTCATATATATGTTTTATTTCTCGCAGATTTGCGCAGATGTTGGCAGATGTCGCAGATAAAAAGTTACATCTGCGAAATCCGCTTTCATCTGCGAAAATCTGCGCGCCCTCCAAAGTAAAAATAACATTTTTTTCTCAATATGCAATATGATAACGATTTTTTTGTTTTCTTTGTAAAAAAAATGAACTGATAATTTTTTTTATGCAAAAATATCTATTACTTACTATCATTGCCTTGTTTCTTGCCCCCTCTTGGGGATTCGCTCAATGTATAAACATTTTCCCCTACTCAGAAGATTTTGAGGCTAATGGGCAAAATGGCTGGGATTCGCTTGCCTTAGTCGGCTCCTATAATACTTGGGCTTTTGGTACACCCGCAAAACCCGTTATCAACTCTGCCGCTTCGGGAGTCAATTCTTGGGTTACGGGCGGACTGTCGAGCGGCGACTATTCTAACAGCGAAAAATCGGGCGTTGTGAGTCCTTGTTTTAATTTTAGTACACTTGTAGAACCGCAAATTAAGATAAGTGTGTGGTGGCAGTCCGAATTTAGCGCAGATGGAACTGTATTACAGTCTTCTATAGATAATGGACTTACTTGGCAGGTTGTCGGCACCATGAGCAATCAATTCAATTGGTACAATGACAATACGATAGACGGCGGTCCCGGTTTTCAAAGCCCGAGTATTGCTGTAGGCTGGACGGGCTTGGCAGGAGTCAGCAATGGGAGTGGTGCGTGGAAAGCTGCGCAAAGGGTCATGACAGGTTTGGGAGGACAGCCGAATGTCTTCCTGCGGATTGCTTTTGCGGCAAATACTTTTTCTACAAATGATGGATTTGCCTTTGATGATGTGGCAATTCAAGAGAAATTTCAAATAGATTTGGGCCCCGATAAAACGATTTGTGGAGGCTTGCCCGTCATATTGAGTCCTGGTAGCTTTGTGAATGCGGTCTATCAATGGTCTAATTTTCAAACTACGCCTACGATTACAGTTTCCAATCCGGGTACGTATATATGTACGGTTACAGATTCGTTGGGTTTCAAAGACAAAGATACCATAATTGTAACGCAATCTACTATTTTCTATGCTTTGGGTCCTGATATTATACTATGCCCTGGCGACAGTGTAGTTCTCAACACAGGCAATGCGCAAGCCGCTATTCATCAATGGCAAGACGGCATTACAGGCATTGTGATTGCGAATACCGCCGCTTTGACCGTCAATTCCACAGGCATTTATGTTTCTACAGTGGCAGACAATGGCGGCTGCACCGTCAAAGATACCATCACGATTACGGTAGATATACTTCCTAACATGGAGTTTGGCAATGATACGATTATCTGTTTTGGGCAGTCTATTTTGCTAAATGCGGGGGCAGGCACGCCCGGAACCGTCTATGATTGGAACTTCGGACCTTCTACGCAATCGGTCTATGTTTCTTCGCCCGGTTTTTACAAATGTATAGCGACTACCCTCAATGGCTGCAGCATTTCCGACTCCTTGAACATTGGTTTAGTGCTTGCGCCGATTGTGAATTTGGGGGCAAACCACGTAGAATGTGGCATTTTTACCTTAGATGCCAACAATGCAGGAGCTACTTTTCAGTGGAATACAGGGGCTTTTACACAAAGCATAACGTCCTCATTAGCAGGGATTTATTCTGTACAAGTAACCAATTCTTCTGGGTGCAGTGCCAACGACACCATTCAGATTTTTGCCGCTACCCCTTTCAATGTAGCACTTGGGGTAGATAGGGTTATCTGTGACGGCAATCCCGTAACCTTGAATGCAGGGACTTTTGGGGCGGGCTACAACTATTTGTGGTCGAATGCAGCTACGAGTCAAACGATTACGATTACGCAGCCCGGCTTGTATTCGGTAGCTGTTACGAGTCCGCAAAGCTGTATTCGGAGAGATACCGTAAATGTAACACTGTCCTCTTTGCAAGTAGATTTAGGTCCCGACCAAGGCTTGTGCAATGGTACGACTTTGGTACTTTCGGCAGGGGTTACAGGCACGAATTACAACTGGTCTACAGGGGCAACTACGCCTACAATTACGGTTACACAGGCTGGAACTTATCGTGTTGCGGTCATGGATAATTTGGGCTGCATTGTCAAAGATACGATTGTGATTCTTGCCGCTGGGAATTTTCAAGCCGGAATAAACGCCCCTGCATCAGGTTTCCTCTTCCAAAATGTGGCTTTTGCAGACAATTCAAGCCCTGCGCCAACTTCATGGGCATGGGATTTTGGGGATAGTTTTGGCACGTCAAACAGTCAAAATCCAAGCTATGCTTATCAATCTCTCGGCACATTTACGGTGTCCTTGACTTCAGGAAATGGGGCTTGTACTTCGACTACGATAAAAGATATTGTGATTAATATTTTTATTGCGGTAGAAGATGAGGAACTCGGCATGAATCTTAGCCTATATCCGAATCCGAATGACGGCAATTTTACCTTAGCTATAGAAAATGTTCAAGCAAGTCCTGTGCAGATGGAAATTGTGGATTTGAGCGGGAAAAGGGTATATAGCCACGATTTTGGTACGGTTCTGTCTTTATCTGCGCCGATTTCGGTAGAGTATTTGGCAGAAGGGGTGTATATGCTCAAGCTTCAAAAAGGCGATAAAACGATTTTTGGGAAGTTTGTGATAGCGAAATAGTGGGGCAGTTTTTCAAACCGCCAGCAACGTAGGGCGGTTTGAAAAACCGCCCTACGTTGCTGTTGTCAGTGTCCCACTGACAACAGCAACATCTGCCTAAAACGAGCTGCCTTTACCTCATCTCCCTTTGCTTGCTGCAAAAAGACCATATTTTCCAATGCCTGCACATAATCTGGATTTTGGGCAAGTGCGGCATAAAGCACCTTTTCTGCTTCTGCAAATTTGCGTTCATTCATCAATACAAAGCCATAATTTGCCAATAGTTTCTCGTCAAACGGCTTCTGTTTCAATAAAACCTCCAGCCTTTTTTGTGCTTCTGGCAAAACACGAATATCTCCCTGTTTATACTTCAATAACATAACAACGGACTTTAAACCTGCCTCTGTCGCTTCTGGATTGAGTACATAGCTTTTTTCATAAAAAGTAAAAGCCTGTTGAAATTGCCCTTTCGCTTCTGCTATTTCTCCTGCCAAAAACAAGGCTAATCCATTATTCGGCACTTGTTGCAAGCACTTTTGCAGCGTTTCATTTGCTGCATCATATTTTTTTTGGTAAAAAAGAAGCCTCCCTTTTTCGTACAAACTATTCGGAGAAATTTTTTGAGCAGCTATTTCCAAATATTTTTCATTATTAAAAATAGTCTCATAATAGTATAAATTCGCACGCCCCAAAAAATCTTCGTTCACTTCTGCTTTATTGACGGCTTGCAAAGCCACAAATTCTCGGACTTCTGCCACTTCTGAACGGGTTTTTTGTCCATCATTTTGGCGCACAACCCGAATTTTATGGTCGTGAAAACTCACATGCGGAATGTCATTTGTGCCGCCTTTTGGCAGATGACAAGTAACACAATTTCCACCTTTTGTAGCCTGCACAACTAGTGTAGCTTTGCACAATTTCTGCGTATGACACGCCAGACATTGTTTAATATACACCAAAGAATCGGTTTTTGCCACGCTTTTGTGTGGGTCATGACAAGTAGTACACACCATTTTTCCCTGCGACTGCAAAAAACACTTTGACTGCTGCAACCTATCTGCATGAGAAGCGATACCAAAACTTTCAGGGTCTTTTTCTTGCGGAATAAAAACCTCATACACCTCATTCAACTTCATGGAAGGACGAAAATCCCGCACACTTTTCTGTTTTAGCACATTTGTGCCTTGCAAATGGCATTGCTGACACACATCAAACTGCGCTTGAATCGGCAATTTGGCAGGGTTTACAATGGAATAATCAATTTCTTTGCCTACATCAACCTCCTCTTCTGCCGTCATTCGCTTCACATGTTCCTCCGCCGCCCCATGACAACGCTCACAATCTATGCCCATATCTACCTTGCGAAAACGGTTTTTGCTGCCTTCCACAAATTCAAAATTGCCCGTATGACATGCCATACATTCCTCCCCAATTTCGCGCGAAAAACGAGCATTTCTCCCTTTTTCATATCCCGGACTCAAGTCCCAAATGCCTTTGTTCACATACCAAGTTATCGGCACTTCGTAATGATAGCCATTTCGCTCCAAAATATACGAGCGCGTTTGATGCCCTGAACCTACAATAAAATCTATTTTTTCGGTACGTTTATAAATAGTATCTTTTCCTTTCAAGCGAAATTCTAGTACATACATGCTGTCTTTTTTCCAAAACGGAACATACGAAAAATGGCTGAATGTATCTGTTACAATGCTTTGATTATCAAAGGTTTCTATGACATTTTCTTTTGTAGGGCGATAATAAGATTTGCCCATGCCTGTCTCTTTATAGCTATCAAAGATGCGTTTATGGCAGGATTCACAGGTGGCATTTCCTACGTATTTTGTGGCTGTTTTGAGAGAAGAATAGGATTTTGTACGCAAAGAACACTGCGCAAAAATGATAGTGGAAATGAGGAGAAGGACGTAGAAGTATTTTATCATAAGCATATATTTTCACGCAGATGAACGCAGATGTAAGCAGATATAGCTTGTATTTATCTGCGAAATCCGCTATCATCTGCGAAAATCTGCGTGCCAAAGCAATCAAATATTAACCGCGTTTTGCTTACAAAGTTCAAAAAAGAAAGAAAGTTTGGAATACACCAATTCTAATTGAACAATTGTATAAAAAACCTCATTTTTGGTAAATAAAGTTCCCTCCAATTTGCCAAACTCCCAATTATCCCCATTTGTAACAATGCCAAAAACAGGGATTTCGGGCTTTTCATTTATCTTTTGGATGGTGTACATCTCGAATGCACACTGCGCCCAGCCGCCTTCAAAGTCATCTTTTTTAGCTTCTACAACTGCCAAAATAGGTTTTCCAAAAATAATTTTGCCCCTTTCAGATTGTTTTGCCAACAAATAATCGGGCATTCCACTCAGTTCGTTTTTGTAATTAATGCTTTTATTTGCCCATAACATTAACAGCTTGTCGTGAGGCTTAAAGACTTCTTTCAAGATAGGATACAAAATATTTTCCCGAATAGCGGCTTCCGAAACCTTGTAAGGCATGTTACTAATGGAATATTCAAGGTCGGCAATCAACCTATCTGGGACTTTCACAATAGGTGCGTCCTCCAAAAAATGGAGCTTTTGGAAAGAAAGTTGAAATTCATTGATGACATCATCTATGAGTTTGTATTTTTTGAAAGCCATGATTGAAAGTGCTTAAAAATGCCCAATATTTAGGGCAAAAATACGAAAAATTTGTTTATGCCCCGTATTTTTCCTAATATTGCCCTCAAATTTATGACAATAAAATGCTAATAGACAGCGAAATTGACGAAGATGAGGGAATTGAAAGCGAAGAAATGAGCGAAGAACCGCGCTTAAATCCATTTAATCCCAATGATATAGACATTCGTGACCAAAAACTCACGATAGAGTCGCTTGTCAAAAGGTTGAAAAACAATAGAATAGACCTGTATCCTGATTATCAAAGGCTGCCCGATTTGTGGGACAAAGGCAAGCAAAGCCGCTTGATAGAATCTATTTTAATCAAAATCCCTCTTCCTGCTTTTTTCTTTGATGGCTCAAATGAGGTGTGGCAAGTAGTAGATGGCTTGCAAAGGCTGAGTTCTATCAAAAATTTTGTTTTGGGAAATGCTGAAGGTGAAAAATTGTTGCTTTATGGTTTAGAATATTTGAAGGAATGGGAGGGAAAAGGCTTTGAGGACTTGCCTCAATATCTCAAAGAAAGATTAGAAGATACGAATATTACAGCTTATATTATTCATCCGGGTTCGCCTGATGAGGTAAAATATAATATTTTTAAACGAATTAATCCTCATTCACAGCGTAATATATGATAACTAAGCTATACCTCCGAAATTTTAAATGCTTTGAAGAGCAGGAATTTCCGATGGCTCCCCTTACTTTACTCACAGGCATAAATGGCATGGGAAAGTCTTCTGTAATTCAGGCTTTGTTGTTGTTGCGGCAGAGTTGGGAAATACAAGAAGGGCTTAATGGTTTTGATGATATAAATTTGGAAAAATTATATCTTAATGGGATATATACAAATATTGGTAATATAAATGATATAATTTATCGTAACTATTCAGGTACTTCGGCAAAAGTAGGGAAAAAATAGCTAAATTTAGTTGTAACTATTTAGGTAGGCAACCCCTTCGAGGGGTTAGCACCCACTCGAAGGGTTGCTTACTCAAACGAATTTAGTTTCGCTGCCCTTCGAGTGGTCGGA
>JAYUZN010001054.1:0-2660 GCA_043751755.1 Bacteroidota bacterium
CCTAAAGTTCTGAATATCAATGGATTTAATCATTTTTTATAAACTACGCTTGAAAAGATAGGCAAAGATACACACTTTTTCTGGATTTCACGCAGATAGACGCAGATTTAAGCAGATTTCGCAGATAAGAAATAAAAATGAATCCTTTTATCTGCGTTATCTGCTACCATTTGCGAAAATCTGCGTGAACCTAAAACAAATTTCCTTTCTTTTTTCGCAACTGAAACGGCGTTTTCGTTTGAAGAAACTGCGCATACAAGGTAATTGTCGCAATCGCAGGAGGTTTATTGCCTTTGAGTCGCTGATTTATCCCAAGTTGCACGCCAAAAATCTTGTACGTTGCCCCCAAACCATACGTTATAATATGGGAGTTCGAAAGTTGAAAGTTATAGCCCATGCGGGCATATATCCATTTTTTGTAGTTGTAATCTATAGCTGTAGAAAGCCCAAAAGCATATAAATCATTGGCTGCGAAGGCATTGCGCGGAAAAGGCAAGACTTTATTTCCTTCTACAGAAAAGGTAAACGTATTTTTGTCATCTAATTCCTGCCTGACTGCCGCAGCGATTCGCAAGTTCATGGGCAAAGGCAATTTATTTTCTTTTCCGTCAAAATAGCTAAACTTTGTCCCAACATTTGAGAGCCTTGCGCCCACTTGAAAATGCAAAGGATAGGTTTTTCTTTTCAGAAATTTGTCTTGATAGGTGGCAGAAATATCCCCCGAAAAGGCATTTGCATCATGGTGAGGAATGAACGTTTGTGAAGTCAAATCGCCTCTAAAATAGCGTACAGCTATCGCAAAAGCCAATTTTTGGGTAATAGAACGGCTATAACCTACATCTATAGACATTTCTTTCAGGTTTGCACTCACTGCTCCACTATCTATAATAAAAAAATTCCCCAAGTTTGCATAGCGAATAGAAGCCGCAATCACGCCCCTATCTTTGCGAAAACCCAAGCAACTTTTGGGGTCTTTGAAGCTATAAAAACCTGCCAAATAATGATGCCCTTTCCACCAAGGCATATAACTATAGGCAAGTCCCCATTTTTCGGGATAAAACGACAAAGCAGACAAATTCCAATAGGTAGCATTTGCATCTGCAACGGTCGCAGCTCCTGAATAGCCTCTGCCTACGCCTGCTGCATCTGGCGCAACTTGCAAGGAATAGGCAGCATATTGACGATAGTTTGGCGAAAGATTGCCTTGTTGCGCTGCCAAAAACAAAGCGTTTACTAGGAAAAAAAGAAAGAGGTATTTTTTCATCTGGAAATATGTGTTTGAATAGCAAAAATAGGGAAAATAAGTATAATTACTCCAATTCCTTAACCATTTTGGTAAGTTCTTTTTTATTTTCCCGAATAAATTCAAGATTTTGTATAGCTGGGGCGTAGTTTACATTATCTGGGCGAATGAGCAAATGGTATTCTTCCGCCTTTTCGAGATAGAATAATACTTGTGATAAATAACCTTTTATAACAGGAATATTTTCACGAGAATAGTTTTTGAAACTAAGATGGAATAAATTTCGATAAACCGTTGAAATGTTTAGATATCCATAGCCTATAACAAAATCATGAACTCCTTTAAGAAACGCTTTTTGTGTGGGGCTTGCCTTTTGAAGCCATATCTCTCTTTGTTTATACAAATCCTCTAAAGCATTTATTTCTGCTAAAAAAGCGTCTTCTTGGTTGCCGTTCCACAGCGATAAGTCTGTTATATTCTTATAAAATTCTGTTTCATTTATTAATTTCCTTTCGTTTTTCGCCATTTTAACACAAAATAAGTTTATATAATATTCTACACATCTTTTATCCAAAGAGTCTAATTGTGAGGGACTTAGATAGGTTTTAGGTATTTTTTGCAAAGTCGCCATTATCGCTTCTGAGGTAAGCAAATACTCCCTATCTTCCGTTTTAACAGCAAGAGTTGAGGTTCCTAATTGCAAATAGAAAATACAGTTATTCACATAAAACATAGTTTTTTCCCCATAATATTCTGACTTTAATTGCTGCTCCTTTAAAAGGGAATCGCTTCCTAATGGCAAATCATAAAAGCTACTCTCCTTTATCCATTTTTGTTCAAAGTCAAAGAATAGGGTTTCTGCTTCCGCAAAAATACGTTCTGCCTGCTCGACTAACTGCTTAGCAGGCGTTTCTCGTAGCTGAACAAACGCAAACAAGCCTACTAATTTATCGTTTTCAACATTGATTCTATCCATATCTAAGGCTTTTTCCCATAAAAATAGCTTTGTTATATCTGATTTTTTTTGTTTTAATAAGGAAGGAGTAGAAGCTGGAGGAATTTTTGCTAAGATGAGCCGATAAGCCTGAAAATATTTTTGCGCAGTATCCAAAAAGGCTATTTCCTGTTCATATACGTTTTCATTTCCATATCTTTTTGCCAAAAACAAATACTCGCCTCCTTTATAAAGGCTTTGTCTTGCTATATTTAACATTACATAATAGCTAAATGCCTGTATCATACTGTCTTTGACATCTGCCACAGATAGCTGTTGCTTCGCCTTTTCCAAATACTCATACCCAGATTGCAAATAGAACATATCTTTTTGCAGGGTTTCTTTATTCAATTTTTCTACTGCTGTTGCAGAAAAAATGCTGAGATGCGAGCTTGTGCCACGCCAATATAACAAAGCAAATTG
>JAYUZN010001055.1:0-9689 GCA_043751755.1 Bacteroidota bacterium
GTAAATCTTGTTATCTTGTCTAAAAAATACCTATCTTGTAAATCTTGTTATCTTGTCTAAAAATAGCTATCTTGTAAAATCTTGTTATCTTGTCAAAAAATAAAAACCTGTCTCAAAAAACGTATGCTTGCATAACAATTTCCTCAAAACAAAGGTTTCCTTTTTCTGGAAAAACATGTAGTAAAGCAAAAAAATACTTTTTTTTTCACTTTTTCGCAAAAATAAATTGACTTGTAAAGTCTCTTTCTTAACTTTGCCCCCGAATTGAGCGTAAAAAGCCCACAATTCAACACGCAAAAATAATAATTTACTCATTCATAATAAGTTAGATGTCAGCAGTACTCGACCCAAAAGCATTAATAGACGGAGAACGTCCCCTATTCAATGCTAGCTACGGAAAGTTGATGATATGGTTTTTTCTGGTAACAGATGCCTTCACCTTCTCCGCCTTCTTGATTTCCTATGGCGTTGCCCGTATTCGCTCAGTAACCTCTGGTGTAGCATGGGCAAAAGCAGAGGACGTGTTCACGCACACCCCTGTATTATATGACGTATTCCACATATCCGCCCCCCTTGTATTCGTAGGTTTGATGACCTTTATCCTCATCATCAGCTCCGTTACTATGGTACTTGCCGTAGAAGCAGGGCATCGAAAGTCGCAAAAAGAAGTGGAAAAATGGATGCTGTGGACGATTTTGGGTGGCGCGACCTTCCTCGCATGTCAGGCGTATGAGTGGTATCACTTTATCGAAGGCTCACATCAAGGCGCGATGGTCAATGGCGTACTCGTACATGGCGCAAATCTGATAGTGAACGAATACGGACCTACGCCCTTTGCCAATTTCTTCTTCTTTGTAACAGGCTTTCATGGTTTCCACGTATTTACAGGCGTACTCATTAATATTATCATCTATTTTAATGCAGCGACAGGCACTTACGAAAGACGTGGACACTACGAAATGGTAGAAAAAGTAGGCTTATACTGGCACTTTGTAGATTTGGTATGGGTCTTTGTGTTTACCTTGTTCTACCTTATTTAATCACGCAGATAGGCGCGGATTTAGACAGATGTCGCAAATATTGATAAAGTATATTTTGTATTTTATCTGCGTAATTTGCTATAATTTGCGAAAAACCACACTAAAAACTTTTCATTCTAAAAAAATATTATGTCAAACGACCATACAAATTCCGCAGCACATTCCGCAGATGCAAAACGGAAAATTTGGATTACAACTGCAATTCTTGCAGGAATTACCACTTCTGAGTTTATAATTGCAGGAGTAACAGTAGGTGCAGAAGGCATAGTACACACTGTCAAAGTCGCTACCTTCTTGATACTTACTTTGGTCAAAGCTTATTATATAGTCTCCAACTTCATGCACTTGGGCGATGAACTCAAACGACTCATTCAGGCAATCATTCTGCCGTTTTTGTTCATTGTTTGGCTCATTATTGCCATGATGAAAGAAGGAGACTCGTATGGAACAGATGCCCTCAAAGACCAAAACCAAAAAATAGAGCATTTAAAACCTACAGAAGCAGGGCATGGGGACGAACATCATGAGACACACGAAGCGCCTAAGCACTGATTTTTCTGCAAAAGGCTAATTTTTCTTACACGCCAAAACACTGCCATACGCAATGTTTTGGCGTGTTTGTATATAACTGCCCCCAAAATATATCCATAAATGATATTTTTTTTACATGAAATATTAATCATTGCATACTTTTTGCTAACCTAAATTAATCAGCAACTGTTTTCGTTCACGCAGATTCACACAGATGAAGACGCAGATTTCACGCAGATAAAGAATAGTTCGACTTCGCTCACTATCCATCTGCGAAAATCTGCGGTTAAATCTGCGAAAATCTGCGCGAAACTGCGAAAATCTGCGCGAAACAACGATTTATTTTCCCATAATTATGTATTTCAAACGATTCTTTCTTTTTTTACTACCTTCTCTCTTAACTGTTTCTGCCCAAAACGTAGGCATAGGAACAAATACGCCACAAGAAAAACTGCATGTAGCAGGAACTACTCGTATCAATTCGCTTGCTACAGCTACTACACCGTCTGCCGTTTCCGATAAGGTTACTTGGACAGACAATAATGGCACTATGTACGCATTTCCCACAGGGGCAGTAGGCAAAGTCTTGGGAATCAATCCTTCAGGCATTATTGCATGGATAAATCCTACCCCGCCGATGGATGCCGCAAATGGCTTATATTACAATAGTGGCGCAGGAAAAATCTATCAAGGAGGTACTTTGCTCGAAAATACAACCATTACACAGGGCAATTTCAGCTATATTCACAGCCTCAATGGAACAGGAATATGGGAAGCCCGCAACAGTGCTACGGCGGGCAACGGGCTATATGTCAATACAAATGACAAAGTAGGCATAGGCACAGCTTCGCCTTTAGACAAACTGCATATTAGCGGCACAGGCAATACCCTTCGGATAGGCGGCGTTGCCACAGGCGGGGCGTTTTTAACCAATACAACGGCTACCTCTGATAGATTGTTATATACCAATACCAATGGACAAGTAACAGCCCTCCCAAATGGCTCAAATGAAGATATTTTACAGATAAATACAAGTGGAATTGTGAATTGGGCTGCACCTACTTTTTGGAAACTAACCGGAAATACAGCTATTTCTGCCCCTACCATTCCTGTAATGTATGGAACAAGTGCCTTTTTGAGCAATGAAAATTGGATAGGCACTACAGATGCAAATGCCCTTGTAATAGGCACTTCCAACAAAGAAAGAATGAGAGTAAACACAGACGGAAGCATTGCCATAGGACTTTCGACTTCGGGAGATGCCACCGAATTAGTAACCATAAATAGTGTAGGAACCAAAACCTACCCGCTCAATGCCTATACAAGCAATGCAACAGCCGCCGCTATTTGGGCTGAAAACTTGGCAGCTTCTGGCACAAGCAATGGCGTAGGGGTTTATGGCGGCACAACGCAGTCATCTGGCGCAGGGATTTGGGGGGCAAATGCGCACCAAAACGGCGCAGGACTTATCGGACAAAACACCGCAGCAGCTAACACTGGCACAGGAAATGGCGTTTTTGGCTCAACTGCGCAGAGCAGTGGGGGAGGGGTCAAAGGACAAAATGCCCATATAGACGGAGACGGCGTAGTAGGAATAAATACGGCAGGTACGAACACAGGAAATGGCACAGGCGTTATTGGGCAAGCAAATCAAAGTGCAGGGGCAGGTGTTTGGGGGCAAAATCTGAACAATATTGGTTTTGGCGTATATGGCGTAAACATTGCCGCTGCTAACACCAATCAAGGCATAGGCGTTTTTGGCGGAACTGCACAAAGCAATGGCGCAGGTTTATGGGGACAAAATGCCAATGCAAATGGCACAGCCGTTATCGGGATAAATACAGCCCTTAGCGGAAGCGCGTTGGGCAATGGCGTTTATGGGCAAACTTCCCAAAAATCCACTTTTTCGGGCGTAGTAGCAGGCGTTTATGGCTGGTGCAATGGCTCGGGCGCGTCCGATTTCGGCTTTCCGAGAGCCTCTGTATATGGAGATGGTTCTGCGACAGGCTCGTATGCTTGCGGCGTGTTTGGTGATGGCGGCACAAGCATTCGCTCAGGCGGAGTTATGGGCGACAATTACGCACTTGGCAGAGGAGCTTTGGGCTATATTGCCGCATCAGGCACAGGCTATTCTGTCTATGGTTTTGGAGGGGCGTATCAAACGGGGCTTTCTACAGGAAGAATGGCAAATCCGGGCGAAACGCAAGCAAACGAACCTAACAATCATGTAGGGCTTGGCATTTATGGCGGCGTAATGGGCGGCTGGGTGCGGGGCTTACAGTATGGATTTCATACAAAAGGCGAGGAATATAGTTTGTATGTAGATGGACAATCTATCACCAACCGCCCTGCGATTCAACTGCTTGAAAATGAGGAGAAAAGAGTGGTTTCCTATACCCCTTCTTCTCTCACAGCAGATGTGTATGTGAGAGGTACAAGTGCCTTAAAAAATGGTTCGACTTATATAGTATTTGATGCGGCTTTTCAGGCTACGATTTCTGCCGAACTGCCCTTAAATATCACCGTTACGCCGATGGGAGAGTCGCAAGGGGTGTATGTAACGGATATTACGACAACAGGTTTTCGGGTGGTAGAAAACAATCATGGAAACGCTGCTGTTTCTTTCAATTGGCTGGCAATGGCTACGCGCAAAGGCTACGAAAACCCTGCACAGCTTTCTGAAACGATTTTGTCTAACAACTTTGACGCACAAATGAACGGGGTGATGTTCAATGACAATAATCCGAGTGACGCTGATGCGGTAGGAATCTATTATGACGGGCAAGCAGTGCAATTAGGCAAAACGCCCGCTTCTTTTGAGACTCAACGCTTAGAAAACCCTCGTTTATTGCGCCATACAGAAAATCATGCGGCAAGAACTGCGGTTTCGCCTATCCCAAAAACGGATATTCAGCCTACAGAAACACAAGAAGTGCAAAAAGGGGCAAAGAAGCCCGTCAAAGGCGGAAGCAGCCTTGAGAAAACAGGAAAATAAACGTTTTTAGGGGGGCTCACTTTTGGAAAGTGAGCCACCCTTAAAGCTACAAGCAAAGCGTGAGGCAAATCCCTCACGCTTTTTATTACCATAACTTACGCATTTTGTCCCGAATTACAGGAATTAACAGCCCTAATTCGTGTTAATTCGGGGCTATAAAAACAACTTTTGCGCATAATATTTTTCTTTTTTCGCATTTTTTCTTGCTTTTTCAAAAAAAGTGCTTATATTACCACCCTATTTCTTACTAAACACTATTTTTATGAAACATTCTTACCAAATTGCATTTATTACAGGGGGGGGATTCGGGGGGGGGTATTCTTAATTTTAACCTTATTTGCTATGACAAATAAGAGCCTCGCACAACCAAAACCGCAATATACCCCATATGGGGTATCGGTCAATGTTACATCTGCTGCCCCAGGCGATTTCGTAGAATATACCTTTACTTTTACCAATAATACGGCTATTCCTATGAATGACCTTGTTTTTTCGGATATATTAGACCCTTATTTGATAAATCCTACCTTGATAGGCGGCTCTCCCTCCATTAGCTCAATTAGCATGGGGGCAAATAATACGATAACGACCAATTCCTTTGCAATCTCTTCTACAGTCGGGTTTCCGCCAGTTCCTTCTACAGTTACCTGCACCCTTCAAGTACAAATAGACCCCAATTATAGCTTTATAAATAACGTAGGGGCAAACTGCTTGCCCACAATTAATAATTGTGTGAGCCTCATAGACAATCTTGGCAATGTCATTCCTTGTGCGCAGCAAGGCTGTATAGAAGTCATAGTGTCCAATGTTGGAGGAGGAAACAATCCGCCTATTTCTGCACAAGCATTACTTACCCAAAATTCGGCTTATTTTACCAACAACTTTATCCCTATTTCGGGAACTTTAGTCATAGACGTAAATGTATTTGCGACTAACTGCCAATTTGTGATGGCTCCAGATGCCAAAATTATTGTGCAAACAGGCTTCACGCTCTATGTTACGAACTCCCAGTTTTATGGCTGCGACTATATGTGGGAAGGTATGCAGGTCGAAAATGGCGCAGGGCTGCGCATGATAAATTGCGAAATGCGAGACGCACTCACTGCCCTTAGATTGGAACAAAGCTGTTTTAGTACGGTTCAAAACAGCATTTTTACGGATAATTTTATCGGAATCTATGTGCCTACTCTCTATCCTAATGGGTACATTGTTCCCATCACTTATGGCTCTGTGGGAACTATGCCCTTTACAGGCAATACTTTTCAGGGGACAGGCACTTTAAAGCCTTTTGTGGCTAATTCAAGCCTACAATTTCCCCCCAGTGTGCCAAATGTGTTAGGCTCTCTGCCCTTTGCAGGTATGTGTCTGATAGATGTCATGATGAGTATCGGGAGTGTAGCCGCACCCAATTACAACCTATTTTACACGATGAATTGTGGCATACGTGCCATAAATTGCCAATTGAATGTAGAAAATACCTTATTCAAAAACCTGCATCATCAAGCCCCTTATACAAATGTTACGAATACGGGAGATGGTGCGGGAATCTGGGCTACTAAGCCTCAAAACTGGGACCTTGCTTTTCCGACCTTGCGGCAGAGGGGCTTTGGCAATACGCCTTCAGCAGCCTATTCTTTTGATGAGTGCGAAGAAGGGATTTTTGCGACTGCGGTAAACGTAACCTCTATCCTGAATAGTATGATACGAATACGGAGAACGGCGCATGAGATTGTGCTGAATGTGGACGGACGAGGCAGGGTAGATAGCAACCGTATCAGCTCGGATTGGGGCGGAATCCTTATCAATGCCATTACCTCTAATATGAACCCAAACGCGCCCGATTTTATTTCTGCCTCTTACAATAATATAAACATTACGGGAGATTTTGGGGGAGGCGAGTTTGGAATTGTCTTTGCCCAAGCAAAAGGGCAGTTTCCGCCTGCAAGCACTTTCCCTACTGCAAGTATTCACAGAGATACGGTTACTTTGGACAAGCGGTCGGGCTGGGGGATTTGGTTGTATGATTGTAAGGAGGTTTCTGTAACGGAAAATGAGGTGCATATTCGCAATACACCGCTCAATTATTATACTATGCAACAAGGGATTGCTTTGAGCAGTGGCAAGGGGCATATTGTAAGCTGTAATGTTATAGATGGAGATGTGAACAACGACCAAATGAAGCAAAGGGCTTTTTATGTATTTCAAAATACACAATCCGAAATCAGCTGCAATAGCACAAATGGCACAGGTATCGGGGCTTTGTTTATAGACAACTGCAACCCTACGAAATGGATGGGCAATCACCTGTACGACCACTATCGAGGGCTTTCGGTGGGCTTGAGCATGGCAAACAACCCGCAAATGGGCGTGCAGGACTATCGGGGCAATCTGTGGCTGGGGGCGTATGGAGACCCTACCATAATGCCTTATGGAGGCGGGGCGTGTTTTATGGATCCGCTCCAAAGTAATTATGTAAGTAGTCAATTTAGGATAGACCCAAATGGAGCAACTACTAATCACCCTGAATACTTTATTAATGGGATAAATGTAGGTGGAATTTACCCACAGACTATTGCAACAGGTTTTGATTGGTTTGATAATACCATATCCTTGCCTGATTTTGATTGTATAACTGCGAATGTCTGCCCGAATACGCAGCTAAGAGTAGCATACATGGATTCTACTTATAACAGAGAAGATAGTGTGGTTGCCTATCGGGAATATTCGCCAGCATATTATACAGAAACTGCGAAAATAGAATCTGCGAAAAAGTTATATGAAAAAATCTTAACAGATTCGATTAATACAGGGATATTCTATGATTTTAAGGATTCCTTAGAAAATGAAACAGATATTGTAAGTTATTTAAAGATTGAAAAAGAAAATCAAATGTCTTTTGAAAATGATAATATTCATCATGTATTAGACAGCTTGCATAATCAAATTCATATTATAGATAGTCTGTTGATAAGTAGCAATAATCCGCAAGATAGTTTGTTTCAAGTGCAACAAAAAATAGGATTACAAAATGAAATAAATAGCTTATTGCAAAATTTTTCAGAGGCTAATTTACCAAACATTGCTGCTTACCAGCTAAAAATAGATTCTTTAATTGTCCTAAACCAAACCCTTTCTACCTCAACTATAGCAGAGGAAAACGAAAATACAGTTAATCATATTTACCTTAATACTATAACGGATGGTAACTATATATTTGATAGCTTACAACAAGTACAATTACTTCTTGTAGCCTCTCAATGTGCCTTAGCAGGAGGGAATTCTGTATATAAAGCTCGAAGCATGTATGCCTTGATTTCAGATACTACGTTTAATGATGAGGAGATTTGTCCATCTCTTGGATATAATTTAAGGCATGGTAATAATGTATCAAAAGGGGTAGCGGATTTATTCCAAATCGTTCCCAATCCTGCACAAGATTATTTTGAAGTATTTGCATATAAAGCAGGGGTTTATGAGATACAATTATGGGATTATGTGGGTAAATTGGTAAGCAAACAAACCTTTGAACCTAATGATTTAAGAATTAGATATAATCTTTATGGCATATCAGCAGGATCATATCGTTGTGTAATTTTATCAGCAGGAAATATTTTATATCAACAACCCTTAATTATCTTAGAATAAAACTATGAAAACCACTATATTAATGCTATCTCTTTGGATAGTAACAGCTTCTGTGTATGCGCAAAATTTCCCTAAATATGATAATGTGTGGATATTAGGTAGAACGGCTAACTTTGGCAACAATAACGGCAATTTCCAACTACAATTTGGCAATGATTCCTTGCATGTAGTTGATTATGAGCGAAATTTCAATATGAGTACCACAAATACCGCTATGAGCGATTCTTTGGGGAATCTGCTATTCTATACAAATGGGATAGATATAAGGAATCGCAATGATGCGATAATGGAAAGTGGAGATACTCTTGTGCCTTGCCAATTAGTGCAAGACTATTGGGTAGGTTTGCCCTCAGAACAAGGTGTAATGGCAATTCCAAGACCCAATTATCCGAATCAATACTGGTTATTTGCTTCTATTTTTGATGCTTATCCTGATGAATATTCTCCCTTACACTTATATGCAAGTTTAATAGATATGTCCTATAATAATGGACTTGGGAAAGTCATCAAGAAAAGCCAAATAATATTATCTGATACCTTGACTCAAGGCGGCTTAAATGTTGTTAAACATGCAAATGGACGCGATTGGTGGATAATTACAGCACAAGGAAGAGCAGACTCTTCAAATTGCTATTATTTACATTTAGTTAGACCTGACAGCATTGTATATATGGGGGAGCAGTGCCTTGGTAGCAAAAGAATAAAAGATGCTTTTACTGTTTTTTCGCCTAATGGGAATTGGTTTGTATGTACAAATGGTGCAAATGGTTTGGATATTTTTACATTTGACAGGTGTAGAGGGACTTTGAAACATCAAGAAAGCATCTTATATACAAGCTTTAATCCAGGCACTTATACGGTCGCTATTTCTCCTAATTCACGATATTTGTACATAAGCAATGCGTATGCAGGGCAGTTGTATCAATATGACTTATCTGCTACTAATATCGAATCGTCGGGGCAATTGGTATGGGAACATGTAGTAGGACAAACCTATCATTTTTATTATATGGCACTTGCGCCAGATGGAAAAATCTATTCTCGTGTAAGTTCTTACTTCTTAGATGTTATTGATAAACCTGATTTACAAGGGGCTAATTGCAATATTATCTTAGATAGCATTGTTATTCCACATGCCATAAATTCAGCACTCCCTCACTTCCCGCACTATCGCCTTGGCGCAGAAGTCGGTAGCGACTGCGATACGCTTGTCAGTTATCAGTCAGCAGGGAACAGTGAGCAGCTAAAGGTATATCCTAATCCAGCGCAGGACTTACTGCATATCGAAGTACAAGAAAACGTACCTATTCAATATCAGGTTAGCAATGTGGTAGGGCAGGTACTTTTGAAAGGCACTATGCTTGCCAAAAAAGAAATAAGCCTTGACGTGTTTCCTACGGGTTTGTATTACTTGCTGCTGTATAAAGAGGGTATCTTATTTCAAAGTCAAAAAATAATCATTCAAAGATAAGGATATG
>JAYUZN010001056.1:0-3064 GCA_043751755.1 Bacteroidota bacterium
ACTAAAGATTTCAGTACTAAGGCTTTCAAAAGAGATATGAATGGAAATTTGTTTTTGATTGGTATGTTAGAGGAGAAAAATAGTAGAGAATTGGTGGTAGAAGCCTATACGCCTGCAGGGGGCTTGAAGTGGTCGAATCGGCAAAAAATGGTAAGCTATTCTGCCCCCGCTTATGCAGATGTAGATGGGCAAGGCAACTTGTATGTTAGCACAAACGACCATTATCTCGTCAAATATGGCTCAAATGGCAGTGTCTTATGGTCGAAAGGAATGCCGATGGAAATGGTGGCAGGGGTGGCGACAGACCCTTTGGGAAATGTGATAACCGTAGGCAAATTTACGGACACTTTGATGATAGATGGGAACGAAATTATCCCTGGTGTACGGGGGAATATGTTTGTGGCAAAACACAATAGTTATGGCAAATTGCAGTGGATTCGCGTCATTTCTACCGAAAAAGTCAAAGATGATTCGGGAAATATGGTGGATACAGATTGTAGTGGAAATGTGTATGTGGTGGGCGAATTTGAGCGAGTTGCCAACTTTGCAAATCCTGTGTTACGTGCAGATAAAAGAGAGGATCATTTTTTCTTGGCAAAATACGCACCTGACGGGAGGTTGGATTGGGCAAGAAAGGTTACAGCCCCCGCAGGAAGTACAAATACGGCAGATATGCAAACGGATTGTATAGGAAATACGACTTTATTGGTCAATAACATGCTGTATAAGTACAATAAATTTGGGGGCGTAACCTGGAACGAAACCATAAAAATGCCCGAAATAGTCCGAAAAGCCCGTATTTTTGCCGATGGAAATAAGGTGTATGTCTGTGGAATTACCCTCAGTAGCAATGATTATTTTTTGACAACTTATGATATAACAAATAAACAAACCCACCCGATTTGGCAGGGGCATCATGCTTCAGACAACAATAAGGAAGTTCCGAGCATTTTGACAGATGATTCTGACAATCTTTATTTTGCAGGAAGTATCAAAGGCAGGGCAATGTTAGGAACTTCTCCTGCCCGCAAAAGTGCTGTATCAGTTACCATTTCTCGCTTTGGCACAAAACCTCTTGTAATAGATAATAGCCCTGTGAGCATCTGTGAAGGGGATTCTATTTTGCTCAAAACCAAAGAGATAGAAGGGGTACGTTATACTTGGTACAAAAATAATAAACTCATTCCACGTGCGACTGCTGCGACTTATACTGCCAAGCAAACGGGCGAATATAAGGTGCAAATGCAATTAGGGTCTTGTGAGCCTTTTTCGCCTACGCAAATGGTGAGAGTAGATTGTAATACAAAAAAGCCTATAACACCGCCCATTGCAGCCAAAAAAGACAATCCATCGCTTGCACTCAATACAGAAAAGAAGCCGAAGGAGCGGGATTTGCCCAAAAAAGTAGCGTCAAAACCTGAGATTCCTGCGGAAAAAAAGCCGAAAGAAGTAGCAAAAAAAATCCCAAAACCCGATTTGGTAATTGGGAATAATGGAGAGCCAAAATCGCTTAAAAAGCGCAAAGTAAAGCATGAGAGAGACATTGTTGTACATGCCAAAAAAGTGAAAATTTATATTTGGGATTATGCTGCAGAGGATAGGGATACTGTTTCTATCAACATAAATGGCACTTGGGTCTTGCAAAATTATGGCTTAGTGAAGCAAAAAAAGATGATAGAAGTGGAATTTAACCCACAAAGCGACAATTATATTTTGTTATATGCACATAATTTGGGCAGGATTCCGCCCAATACGATGAATATTTTGATAGATGACGGCAAGGAGCAGCAGGTTTTGCGCTTGGAATCGAATATGAATACTTGCGGGTATTTGCGGATACGGTCTTGGCATTAGCATTTTGTGAAATGAGTAGCAA
The DNA here is from genome assembly GCA_043751755.1 of Bacteroidota bacterium. GTDB lineage: Bacteria > Bacteroidota > Bacteroidia > J057 > J057 > JAAFHL01. The sequence continues at coordinate 1,877 of JAYUZN010001056.1, forward strand.
AAAAAAGGAAATAGAAGGGATTTAATTGCTAATTTTGCGGTTTCGCGCAGATTTTCGCAGATAGAGGACGCAGATTTCACGCAGATTAAATGCCCATTCTGCGAAAATCTGCGGTTAAATCTGCGAGTATCTGCGTGAAATTCCCTCACAAATCATGCAACAACTATTACAAATCATAAAACGTCCTTTTTTTCGCAAAAACAAAAAAAAGATGAAATTAACACTATCACATAGCACCCTTCGTAGCTTCAAAAAATCTGATGCAAAAGACATCGCAAAATATGCCAATAACATTCAGATTTGGAACAATGTGCGAGACCTCTTTCCTTATCCATATTCCCTATCAGATGCAGAAAAATTCATTGAATTTTCTCTTTCGCAAAGCCCTGTTTGCAATTTTGCGATAGAAGTAGAAGGCGAAGTAGTGGGGGTTATAGGCATTATTTTGGGGGTTGATATACACAAGTTGAGCGCGGAAATCGGCTATTGGATAGGCGAGCCTTTTTGGGGGAAAGGGATTATGACCGAAGCTGTTAAGGCTTTTGTGGGATATGTGTTTCAGGCTTACGAAATTCATCGTATATTTGCAGGAATATTTTCCTTCAATGAGGCTTCTATGCGTGTGGCAGAAAAGGCAGGTTTGCGCTACGAAGGCACTCATAAAGAGGCACTTATCAAAAATGGAACGCTGGCAGACGAGGTAATTTATGCCATTTTAGCTCCCAAAAAATAGTCAAAAGTTATATGCAAAAAAAACAAAAATATCCCATTGGGATTCAATCTTTTGAAAAACTTCGGACAAATGACTATGAATACATAGACAAAACCGCATTTATCTATCAAATGGTAGAGAATGGGAGTTACTATTTTCTCTCTCGTCCGCGCCGATTCGGAAAATCGTTGTTGATAGAAACCCTAAAATCCTTATTTCAAGGTAGAAAAGAGTTGTTTTCAGGGCTTTATATAGAAGACAAAATAGCAGAATGGAAAAGCTATCCTATCATTCATATTTCTTTTACAAATATAGGTTTTGAAACATTAGGCTTGGAAAAAGGCATCTTAAAAGTGCTGAGAAAAATCGCAAAGCAAGAAGAGTTAGTCATAGAAGAGGAAAATGTTGGGCTTTGTTTTCAGGAATTAATAGAGGCTTTGAAGGGAAAATATAAGGAAAAAGTGGTGATTTTGATA
>JAYUZN010001057.1:0-2115 GCA_043751755.1 Bacteroidota bacterium
TAAAAAACGAGGCGATGAAACAAGATATATCGAGGAGATATGCTTGTGAGGGTAGGGAGAATGAAAGAAATGGGGCTTCTTTCTGTGTTAATTTCAAAAAAAATGTTGATGGCTTCTTTCCAAACCGCCAATATACTATGTTGTACCTGAATATGAAAGTCATATAATAGAACATTTTTCCCTTTTTCGGAAATTTGTCCGATTTCATATTGCGCAAAAGTATATTTTTCGGCTTCTTGTTCGGTTTCTTCTATCTCTTTTTCTGTGTTATAGTATATAATATCAGATATTCCTACATTTGGCAATACGCCAAATGCAAATATCCCCATAGTGAGGACAAGGAAAAATGATAATTTGTACATGAGTTTAGACCACATAAAAACAGATAGTTTGAAATCGCTGCAAAAGTAGCGTTTTTTTAATACTTCTACGAAAAAATGAAAATTAGTTTGGGGAAAGGAAATGGCTTGATAGATGGGTTCTTGTTTTAATTAATTGAAAATCAATATTTTATATAAAATAAAAGTACATGTTCTGGGGCTTAATTTAAGGCTTTTTTAATAGCTACAGCGTTTTTTTAACCACTCTTTGTTAGGGTGGACTCAACTACGCTTGCGGCAGCTATGAGTTAGGGTGGCGCACTTTTGAAAAGTGCGCCACCCTAAGCGGCTCAATATGCGGGCGGTTTATCACTACCTGATGCTTCTATACGACAGCATAAGGCTATGACTGCCTTGCGAAATCGAATTATTGAGGGGTGAAAGGGTGTAATTGTACAAATAACGAATGTAAAACCGTTTTTTTATACAAACTCCCGCATTGAATCCCAAGGCACTTTGCTGAGTATAATCATAAGGAATATAAGGGTGTGAAGTGCCATAGCTAAGTCCTGCCTCCCATTTTTTGTGTTGCAACTGCACATTCGTACAAAAATCGTTGTATTCAGAATTGAGTTTGACCAACATATTGGGCTGCAAAAAGAGTTTTTTCCCCAAACCGAAACGATAGCCTGACATGAATTGATAGGAAGTAGGGAAGAAAGGAACTGGCTCATAATCTATAGAAGCTCTACGTTGTATGATGTCGCTTACAGAAAAGCCCGCATAAAATTTCTCATTAGGCAAATAAAAATGAATGCCTGTGTTGAGGCTCATTCCCGAAATAACCTGTTGAGAATAGCCATACAAGCCATAAAAGCCAGCAATATGCTTCGAAAACCCACTTTGCAGCCCAAACGCCAAAGTCGGGCTGTTTTCCTTTTGGCTCATTTTCCACTGATAGGAATAGGAAAGGTTGTAATCTGCCTTAAACAAATTTCCTTCTCCCTGCACATTTGTGTAAGCATGTGCGCCAATAGCACTGTGATACTTGGCAAATCGCTTTTGCACATTCAAATCAGATAGCTTTGTATAGCCCGGAATGCCCGCCCATTGAGCCGAGTATTCCAAGTTCGCTGCCCATTCGCTATTCGTAGCCGCCGCCGCAGGGTTGTAGCGATAGAGATTGTAGGAAAAAAAAGGGGCTTGCGCCAATAAAGGCTGCCCCAAAAAGGGTAGCATAGCTGCGAAAAAAAGTAGTTTTTGCATAATTTGGATTGTTAAGTTGTGAAGTATATATAAATATTAATTGCTAACGCCGTTTAGGGTGGCGCACTTTTGAAAAGTGCGCCACCCTAACTGCCAGAAATGCTTGCCATTATTTCATCATCCGCAGCAATCCCTTCGCTTCTTCCCTATTTTCGTGTCCAGGCGTGTTGCGAATCTCCTCTAACAAGGTTTTTGCTTTTTGCTTGTTGCCATTTTTCAGATATGCCAATGCCAAATACCATTGCGCAGATTCTGTATAGTTGTCATTTTGGTCGGCTATCACTTTTTGGAGTAAAGGAATCGCTTTATTCGTTTCCTCTGCCGCTAAATGTGAAATGCCCGCATACAAACTTACCACAATATTATTCGGGTCTTTGGACAAAAAACTATCAAAATTTGTATTGGCTTCAGCATATTCTTTTTTATCATAAAAACTAATAGCCTGTGTCAAATAAGCGGTTGTGTCATTCGCCTTTTCGCCTTCTCCGCCGCCCCTAAAAGTAGTAGAAGCAAGGGGCTTGAAATTTTG
>JAYUZN010001058.1:0-1556 GCA_043751755.1 Bacteroidota bacterium
TGGAAGCGGACGCTTCAAGAAACTGCCACAAGCGGACGCTTGCGGCAGCAATTTAAATTTGTTTTTCATCTGCGAAATCTGCTTTCATCTGCGCAAATCTGCGTGAACGAACCCCAACACAATTTTCCCCATTTGCCTTGAATCCCCCATTTTTTCTATTGCCTTTTGCGCCATTTCTACAGGAAAAACGCTGTCTATAACAGGGCGAATTTGATGCTTCGTTACAAAAGCCCCCATTTCTGCAAAATCCGCTTCATTTCCCATAGTCGTGCCTAAAATAGAAAGCTGTTTCCAAAAGATTTTTTGCGGGCTAAGGTTTGTAATTGCCCCCCTTGTTCCGCCAAAAATAGCAATCCTTCCGCCCGGATTTGCCACATCAGCCAGCAAAGCAAAGCCTTCTCCTCCTGCACTGTCTATTATAACGTCAAAACCGCCTGTCATTTTTTGTAATTGCTTGTGCCAATCTGCCTCCTTGTAATTTACGCCGCCTTTTGCGCCGAGAGCCACTGCCTTTGCTATTTTTTCGGGCGAACTCGAAGTTACATAGACATTTGCGCCTTTTGCCAACGCAAACTGCAAGGCAAAAACGGCTGCTCCGCCTCCTATGCCTGTGATTAAGACATTTTCGCCTGCTTGCAACTGCGCCCGCGAAAACAAAGCACGATAGGCAGTAAGCCCTGCAAGGGGCAATGCAGCCGCTTCTTCAAAAGAAAGGAAATCGGGTTTTTCTGCCAAATATTGACAAGGCACTTTCACGTATTCTGCAAAAGTTCCGTGTTCGGGCAAGCCCAAAATCTGAAAATCTTGGGCTTGTACTTTGGGATTATTGCCCCAATTGTGGCTGGGATTGATAATAACGGCTTTATTTTGCCAATGACTTGGCACATTTTCGCCTATTTCGGACACGATTCCTGCCCCGTCAGAACCCAAAATCAAAGGATATTTGATATTCGGATATTGTCCTTGTTGTATATAATAATCTCTGCGATTGAAGGCAGCAGCTTGTATTTTGACCCGTACTTCTCCTGCGTTTAAGGGCAGGATTTCCATTTCGCAGAGGGTCAAATCAGCTTTTTTTTCGGATAAAATGATGGCTTTCATGTGTGTAGGTCTTTTGGTCACGCAGATTTTCGCAGATTTAACCGCAGATTTAACGCAGATAAAGAAAAATTTGCGAAAATCTGCGTCCCCATCTGCGAAAATCTGCGTGAAACGAAAATCTGCGTGAAATAATATGCTTACTTTTTCAATCCAATCTCCCTTAAACGCTCATTCAAATATTCCCCCGCAGTGCAATCAGGATAGGATTTAGGATTTTCTGTCGAAATACAAGAATCCAAACACGCCAAATTCATATCCGATTTTGGGTGAAGGAAAAAAGGAACAGAAAAACGGGGCAGGTGCATCAATGCGCGAGGCGGATTCACAACCCTATGCGTAGTAGATTTGAGACGATTATTGGTGAGGCGTTGCAACATATCCCCTACATTTATAACGATTTCATTCGGTTGAGGCTTTGCTGCTACCCAATTTCCGTCCGAGCCTTTGACCTGCAA
>JAYUZN010001059.1:0-4172 GCA_043751755.1 Bacteroidota bacterium
TGCCATCAATTCTCCGCCCAGAGCAATAGGAGGTAGTAAGGCGCAATCTCCTACCTTTTGACCCGTTACATGAAGCGTTAAAGCCATAGAATCTGTATGTTCCAAACCTGAAAGAGAATCTGTGTGATTCATCTGAATGGGGTAAAGTTCACAACTTTCTGGGCGAAAGGGGCGATAACAAGTGCTTGGGCGATAGCAGGCAACTGTGCCAATAATGAGCAATAAAAGCAATGCAATACGTGTTTTCATTATTTGGGGAAATAAAATCCTGCCAGTTAGAAAATGGCAGCTACGGTAACTACCGCAAATATAAGCCTTTTTTTATAAAAACAAATATTTTCTTTATTTTTTCTTTTCCATTTCTTATTGTAATTTTGCGCCCTCAAAACCGCATACTCATTTTCAGCGAAAATTCCATACAAATATCTGCGTCCTCTGCGAGAAAATATTTTTATATTTATTATGGCTAAAGTAACCGTAGTAGGTGCAGGCGCAGTAGGCGCAACTTGCGCCGATGTTGTTGCCAAAAAAGGCTTTTGCAACGAAGTTGTGTTATTAGACATCAAAGAAGGCTTGGCTGAAGGAAAAGCCCTTGACATGTTTCAAACCGCTTCTATTTTGGGCTTCGACTCGCGCCTTGTCGGTTCTACGAATGACTATTCCAAAACCGCAAATTCTGATGTCGTCATTATCACTTCGGGTATGCCCCGTAAACCGGGCATGACACGTGAGGAACTCATTTCTGTAAATGCGGGTATCGTAAAATCCGTAACAGAAAATATCCTTGTACATTCTCCAAACGCCATTATTGTGATGATTTCCAACCCTTTGGATACCATGACTTATTTGGCACACACCGCTTTTAACATTCCTCGCAATCGCATAATTGGCATGGGCGGCTTGTTAGATAGCGCACGTTTCAAATGTTATTTGGCATTGGAATTGAACTGCTCCCCCAAAGATTTGCAAGCAAATGTGATTGGCGGACATGGCGACACCACCATGATTCCTTTGACACGTTATGCCACTTTGTCAGGGATTCCTGTTTCTCAACTCATTTCTGCCGAGCGTTTGCAACAAATCGTGTCTGATACGATGGTAGGTGGCGCAACTTTGACCAAATTGTTAGGCACTTCTGCTTGGTATGCACCGGGAGCGGCTGCTGCTGCGGTTGCAGAGGCGATTGTTATGGACCAAAAGAAAATAATTCCTTGCTGTACGTCTTTGAATGGCGAATATGGCTTGAACGATATTTGTATCGGCGTACCAGTAGTATTAGGGCGCAATGGCATGGAACGTATTGTTGAAATTGACCTCAATGACGAGGAAAAAGCCTTGTTAGTGAAGTCTGCGGCGGCTGTGAGGAGCATGAATGATGTGCTGAAAACGATGTAATAATTATAATAGGACTCACGCAAAATCTGCTTTTATCGCCACGAATTGCACGAATTAGGGCTGTTAATTCGGGTAATTCGTGGCTTTCCTCTTCATCAGGGCTGTTAATTCGGGTAATTCGTGGCTTTCTTTCTTAAAAAAACGCCCCAAAATCCTGCACTGTACACGTCCCATATTTCTTATGCGGGCGCATAGCAACCCCCACAAAACGCGCATCTTTGTCAAAAATATTCAGCCTATGTCCGACCTCCTCAATGCCCGTATCTATCAGCAAATCCATCACAATTTCCACCGGCGTTCTATCCTCCGCATAATAAATATTTTCGGCATACATAGAGTACTTCAAACCTTTGAGAAAGTGCGTAAAACGTGCGTCCATAGAAGTCCCATTTGGGCTGTTATGCCCGATTTTTCCCGATTTCCCCAAAGCCGCAGCATGACTTGCGGCACATTCAAAGAGCTGTTTATGCACTGCCAAAGGCTGCAAAGGGCTAAGGCTACGCAAATCCTTGCGCAAACTTTTGGTATAGGAGTCATTTCCGATGCTTTGAATGTATTTTGCCGCAAAAGTGCTATCGAACTTTACAGGATTGATTCTCACCAAATTAAGGAGTAAAATAACCTTCTTTTCAGCAGCAGAAAGATAGGAAATATTTGCTCCAGTATTTGCTTGTGCGATTTCGGAGGCAGTCCATTCAGGAAAATGATAGCCTTCTATTTGCCCAAAAGAAAGGAAAAAATGGGCTAAAAAAAGAAAAATAAAAACGTATTTTTTCATAATTATCATTATTTTCACGCAGATGACCGCAGATAGGAGCAGATGTCGCAGATGAAAAGTTATATCTGCGACATCTGCTTTCATCTGCGAAAATCTGCGCGAAACCCCAACCTTAATTCTTTACCCATTTCTGCACCTTATCCCCTATTTTCACAAAATAAATGCCATTTGGAACATCTTGCAATTTTATCTCTGTTTTTTCGGAAAAAAGGAGACTTTCAAAAACAGTTTTGCCTTGTATATCGCTGATAATCAAAGGCTCATTATTTTCTCCCAACTCCCTCACAAGCGTAAAACTTCCTGCATTTGGATTCGGGAACAAAGAAAAAGAACTCGCTAAACCTTCGCCGATACTTGTTACAGCAGAACTACAAAGGTCGTTTTTTGTTACTTCTATAGCAGTTTCTTGCACCAAAAAATCCGCCCCAACCGTCAAAGTCTGACGAGCTAAATTCGGGCTATCAAAGCTCAAAGTCATCGGAAAAGACACAATTTGAGGCTGATGCGTGCAGTTTGTAGCAGTCGCAATGTTATCAAGGCGCAACAATTTGTATTCATATCCCACCAAAGCCCTGTGCGGAATATCGGCATTATAGCAAAGATGCGGCACATCAAAGCCATACAAATACTCATTATTCATTTGAAGATAAGCTCCATTACTTGCTTGAATATCAACCATATTGCTATTCAAAGCTGTAGGAATTATGTCATATTCCATCGCAAAAGCATCAAAATAAGCCGCCCCATTTCTATACACATCTGTATTTCCAGCTATCATAAAATTGCCGTTTTTCATCGGATAAAAATCGGTGAGACTCATGTCTGTGAGGTCGCCACTTGTTTGTCCTGTAGGATGAAAAAAAGCACTTCCTTGTTGAAAAACCCCTGTCGAATTTGTGATAAAAATAAAGGCAATTGGGCTGTAAACACCTCCCAACGCAGGATTATCAGGGTTTGCCAAGCCTATTGCGTACCAAATCAAATTCCCCCCAAACGCCAAATCTCCATTGGAAAGCTCTCGGATAGAATTGATGACACCGCCATAACCTGCCCCAATATAGCCATATCCATTCGGCAAATTAATAGAGCCACCGGCAGCCGTTGTCGTATGCTTTACCCATTGTTGTACACCTGTGGAATTTAATTTTACAATATACTGATGTTCATTGCAATTGAAGGTATATACAAAACCATTGTCCTGCGTTTGAAGGACAGAACGAGGCATTCCTCCTCTTATAAAAAGATTTCCTTCTGTATAACAATCCATATCATGCTGATAAGCCCATTGCGTAGTGCCATTTGCATCTGTTTTGATAATGACTGCCTTCGTTTGCGCAGGAACATTGAGGTTTTGGTCTCTGTTAAAATAGCCCGTTATAATGAAGCCATTGTCCTTTGTTTTTTCCAATTTGAAAGGGAGGTCGCTAAACCCCTGTCCAAAGGTTTTTGACCACAAAATCGTGCCATCCGACTGAAATTTTACCAACAAAAAATCCATTTGATTGGTCGCATCATTTCCATTCAAATTCGGGTCAGCATCAACAGCTCCGAGCATTACGTAGGTATTTGCCTCTGCCGTTTGCACTACGTCCATGCCATACGAAACCTGCGAAGTCGCCTGACCAAAAGCATCTATCATGCTTTTTTGCGTTCTTTTTGACCATTGTGGCACATAATTTCTATCCATTTTTACCACAGTCGCCTTTGCATAAATGCCACTTCCCCAAGTTCCTGCCATTATATAGCCACCGTCCGAAGTCGCTCGAAGGTTGCCTGAGCGTTCCATAGCATTGGCATTTGAAGACTCAACAAGCTGATACACAGAATTGTTAGACTGTGCTTGCAGTAACCATGTACTCACAAGCATGACAAGTAAAAAGATTGTTTTTCGCATAAAAAGAGAAGTTGATAGGAAAAATGAGATTGATGCAGATAGTACGCAAGGGTTTGGGAAATGTTACATTAGGGCTGTAAATATTTTTTTCATCGTGAAACTTCT
>JAYUZN010001060.1:0-2755 GCA_043751755.1 Bacteroidota bacterium
ACAATGGGCTGCAAAAAACGGATTCCGCCTACATAAACGGTTACACAATAGCTTCTGCTCCAACCGACTGCACACGCATAGCCCGCTTGGTCTATCCATTTCATCACTGCGCCGCCATGTACATTGCCTCCAAAATTGACATCTGAAGGTTCTGCGAGAAAAGAAAAGGTAATTGATGCGTTTTGCATGTTTATATTTGTGTTGGAAAGGCAAAGGTAGGGATTTTTTTGTTACTTTTGTCTTGCGGATTTTCGCAGATGAAAGCAGATAACGTAGATAAGGAACACGAAAACAATAAAATCATAATTTACCACTAAGGCACAAAGGAAACTAAGAAAGAAAAAGTGTGGCTTAGAGGTCTTCTTTTACCCCATTGCTTCGTGTTTCTTCGTGCCTTAGTGGTGAGAAAAATGTTAAGTTATTTAATTTCCGTTCATAAGGGCTTTGTTTATGGATAAATTACGACTTTTTTCGTAATTTTACCTGCGAAGTTTCGCATAACAATTAAAATGATAATATGGCAACTTTTAAAGAATGGAAATTAGGGGCATTAGAAACCCGTTTTGGCATAAAACAAACGGAAGATAGTCATTTTTTATCTGAATGGGTAGAGGGTGAGGCGAGTCTAACTGATTTTGATGTTCAAATGTTAGCAGAACTCAAAAATCGGTTGAAAACCAATTTATTTCACTGGAATGAAATAGAACTTTCTATGTATTTCATAGGTCCTTTGTTTGCTTTTGCGAACTTGACAGGCGACAACTACAATTTATTTGATGAGCGAGAACTAAAAGGAGTAGTAGATGGCGAAAATATGGTAGGTTTTCCTGATGGAATGGTAGCTTCGGGCTTTCGTGAGCCTGCAAAGCCCTTTTTTTGCCTACAAGAGTATAAGAAAGAAACTGACCGCCCCCCTTTATCCCCCCAAATTGGGGGGATAAAGGGGGGCGGCGACCCTGTTGTGCAATGCCTTGCTGCAATGCTCACAGCTCAAGCCATAAATGATGACGGATTGCCGATTTATGGCATCTATATAAATGGTCAAAACTGGTCTTTTATGGTGCTTGAAGGGAAAAAATATGCAGTAAGCAATGCTTTTTCTGCCATTTCGCCCCAAGTAAATGACATTTTTAGCCGACTCAAATACTTGAAACAAATTGTGGAAAAACGGGTAGCAATTCTTTGATTTAGATAAAACGGCTAATCGGGTGGCGCACCTTTCAAAGGTACACCACCCGATTAGCCTACAATTTTGCGTTCTTTTGCCCCTTTAGGGGTAACATGTCGGTAGCCCGAAGAAAAACGTCCCAATTCCCAAGATAGTTTTTCGTGCAAGCACGAAAAAACGAATAAAAAATGGGGAAAATACGCATATTGCTACCGACATGTTGTCCCTACGGGACAAGCAATGCACGATGGCAGACATATTGATATTTAGGCTAATTTTTAATTTTCAATTTTCAATTTTCAATTCCATCATGCACAAATACCTTCCATTCTTATGGCTTATCCTTGCTTGTGGTGCGGGAAAAAAACAGGACTCGCAAGTAGCAATAATCAATGATTCTATTGCTAAAGAGCGACTTACGCCACAACAATGGGTAGCTTCGCTCAATCGGCAAATCGAAATCAGCCCCAAAGATTACCTCTTATATAATCAGCGTTCAGAGGCGTATAATGCGATGGATAGCCTTGAGGCAGCTTTGAGAGATGCGGAAAAATCAGTTATGTTAAATGATAGTATTCCTGATTCTCATTATTTAATGGGCTTTTATGCTTTTGCCAAAATGGATACCTCAAAGGCTCTTAAAGCCTTTCGCAAGGCAATGTTGCTACAAAGTAGAAATGCGGAAGTTCCCTACCAAATGGGGCAGATTTATTTTTTGCAAAAAAACTATTCACAGGCTTTGCGACATTATGACATTGCCATTCAATTCGATTCGCTCAAAGCTATCTACGATTTTGCGAAAGGTTTTTTGTATGAGGCGCAGGGAAAAACGCAGCAAGCCATTCAATTCTATGAAAAATCTATCCAAAAAGATAGCACTTTTCTCAAGGGTTATGCACAACTGCATGATATTTATGCTTATACGTTGAAAAACAAGCCAAAAGCAGCTTTTTATAATGATAAAATGCTGACAATAAATGGCACACAGCCTTTGGCGCACTTCAATGAGGGCAGAAAACGATTGGAAGAAGCGGGAGCTATCAAGGATAAAACGCTTTTTAAGGAAAAAATAGCGACAGCTATTGTTGCTTATTCTGATGCGATTAAAAGCGACCCTGCCTTTGCAAAGGCGTTGTATGACAGGGGCTATTGCTATTTTTTGATTGATAATTACGAAAGTGCTACCCAAGATTTTGAAAAAGTGGTATCTTTGGACGCAAAACACTATCAAGCGCAATTTATGTTAGGGTCTATTCATGAGCATTTTGGGGACAAAGCTACGGCACTTGGCTGTTATCAAAAAGCCTTAGCTGCAAAGCCTGATTTTGTAGAAGCAAAAGCAGCAGTGAAAGAGCTTGGGAAGGAATAGGGGCTTCTTAGCACGCAGATTTTCGCAGATGAAAGCAGATGTCGCAGATGAGAACTAAGTACTTGTTCATAAACAACTGACAAACCACGCCGTTGTCTGTGTCCTCACAGACAACGGTAAAATAAAGGGTAAAACCCTTTCAAAACGAATGGCTATCACCATTTAGCGTCCCGTTGTCAGTGGGGACACTGACAACGGCTGCATTGCAATAATTGTCA
>JAYUZN010001061.1:0-3955 GCA_043751755.1 Bacteroidota bacterium
TTTTGTCTTTTGATTCGAATGGCGATGCCTGCCGTACTTTGACGATTAAAAATGGGGGATTTGGTGCGGCTTACGGCTTTGATTTGAGGGATAAGCATGGGCAAGGCATAAGCGTAACGGGTATTATGGATAATGGCACTTCTATTTGCATCAACTGCACCGCAAGCCTGACAACACCCGCACGCGCTCATTATAATGGCATTTTGCTCCCAGATGATAGTGTGCAAATTGTGGAATGTGTGCATCAAGATTCTTGCGACAGCCATAATGAGAATCACCTTTCGCGCTTGTATATGAGCTGGGGCTGTAATGTGAATGGAACTCTGTGCAAGCAGGTGGACGATAGCTTGTATAGTACTGCACAAATCACCAATTTAGCCTATAGTTTAGGGCAACAATGGATATCTAAACAATTTAGCGGCTTAGCGACAAATGACCCTATTTTTAATACAAGTGGCTGCCTTGAAGATGCGCAAGTGCAGGAGATTAAATGGTGGAATCCTAATCCTAATAGTAACTTAAACAATGTTTTTGTATATATTTCTTCTGAACCAGGAATTACAGGAATAGACATAAATAGCATACAAATTAAGCATTATTTTAATGACCCTTATACCCATCCTCCTTCTCTTATTAATTCGGCTAATACAACAGCAGCTATTTGTCCAGAATCAAATGTGTATTACGTTTCCGTTAATTTAGGGGACCTTAATCCCTTAGATACGGTTTATTTAAGATGGGCTTATCACAACTGCCAAGATACCTGTTCCACAAGTGGGTATATTATGGCAAATAAAATATTAGTAGGCTATGACATAGGCAATGCAATATGTTCACAACCTTTTGGGTATGAATGGGAATATCTGTATGATTATTATGGAATATATGGCGCTTTTTCGACTATCAATCTCACACCTTCTTCTATTGATGTAAATACACCCTTTCAAGGCGATATATTGATGACAACTGGAGGGATTAGTGCTATTCTGCCCAATTATGGTAGTACAGGTACGTTTGGCATAGACATTACTACTTCTGCAAATGTTACTTACAATGGGAGTGCAGCTAATACTTCCTTAATGAGTTGGATAATCGATGGAACTACTTTCCATCCCAACAACATTACACTTAGCAATAGTGGACATACGATTCATGCCGATTTTTTGCACCCTTATAATAATAGCTACACCCTATACACTACCTTGTATTCAAATGGCATTACCGAATTATTATTTCCCTTAATAGCTGCCTGCAATGGCGGAAACAGCGATTCGATTGAGCTTTCTTTTTATTACAGACCTGATATAAGTTGTAGTTACACACTTCCTTATTTTTGTGAAACGTATCCTATACAAGTGCCTGCTTGTGATACAGCAGGAGCTTGTAGTACTTCTAATATGATTACCCTTCAAAGTGCCAAAACATATAGACAAAATGTAGGTACGGCGGACATTAACGATGATGGCGGCTTAGATTTACCTGCAAGCCCACCTAATGAAAGCCTTATTCGCAGAGATAGGTTTATGTACAAAGATACGCTTTATTCGCAGATGAAGGGCATTATAGCAGGAACAGACTCTTTTGAATATGTTTATGCCATTCAAAATATTGACTATGGTAAATATTTTGACAATTTGACCGACACCTTGCGTGTGTATGATGCAAGCACGAATACGCATTATAACTGTGTTGCGAATATAATTCCTGTAAAAGATGCTACTGCAAGCAGTTTGAGTGCTACTTTTACCTACAATCTTTACGATTTTGTTAGCGTGGTAGGCAGCCCACTTCCTGCAAATTTCCGTTTTGGTGCGGGAGATAGCATAGATTTTAGGGTTACTTATCGGAATGAGTATGGTATTTGGCAGAATGTGAATCAATCGCCTTATTGGGATATTACTCCAACCAGCCCTCCAACTGTACCTCCTTATAGCAGCTATTACCAAACGCACATTAACAGCCATTTTGAGGGAAGCCCTGTTGCAAATACAGATACGAGCTATAATGCGCCTGTGTGTAGCAGCATAGAAAATAAGTTGTTAGGCTTGTCGGTTTATATACATCATGATAATTTGGGAGGAGTTGGGGCATCTAATAGCTGTGCCATAAGCGCATATTTTAACTATTCGGTGTCTTTAGGGGGCTTAGGCTATAGTAATTGCAATTGGTTTCCTTACGAGCATCGCCCTGTTTTTGTATTGCCAAACCAAATAACTATCACAAAACCTGTGGGATATGATTATACAGGCTTTTCTTGCCAGCTTTCTAATACGTATTATTATCCAATTGGGTCTGGCTGGGCTTATTTTTATCTCTGCAATCCTACTACGATTACTCCTCTGCTCACTTTTGATGTGCGAAACTGCTTTGAAGATAAGAATGGGACAATAGCCTTATCCGATGAAGCTACTTATTGTTCTTACGCAATAAACTTTACGAAAACGGGTTGCACCAATAATACAGTTCCCACAAATTGGAATGTAGATTTTAGCTACGTAGAAGCGCAAGATACCAGCGTTTTGATGCAATTTAGTGTGCCAACAACTTTGGATCCCGTACAGTCTTCTGCCGATATAGCCATTACTTCCCCTAATCAAGTTCAATGTGGGCTACAAGATACAACAATATATGAAATAAATGTACAAGATATAGCCGCTTGGACTACGCCCAACGCTTTTTTATACCTCAACTCTACGGGCTTGGAAATTGTGAAAGTGGAGGAGATATACGGGGTTACTACGACTGTCTTGCCTGTCAAATTTAGTAATGGCTTGAGTAAAATGTATGATATAACCTTGAGTAGTCTTCCTTATTACTTTTCGGTTCAATACAAAATCTACGTCAAGTCTATCTGTAATAATGACTCCCTCAAGGTGAACATAGGTTGGTCTTGCTCGCCTTCGCCCACTACACAGGCTGCTTATAATGCTTTTGCTTGTGGCAAGAAAACCTATAACTTGTATTATTGCGCTGCTGCTGCCGCTTTGCAAGTCTTAGATGCCACGCCCAACACAAACATAGATTTGTGCGATACCTTAGAAGTTGTCGTAAAAATGCGAAGTGCCTACGAAGGCTACCCACATGACATCAGCCTAAAAACCGTTTTGCCACCCAATCTGCAATATGTAGATAACTCTTCGCAAATGTATTATGTTGATAGTGCTGCTACAATGGCGTGGACTCCGATAGACAACCCCGTTTCTCCTGCGATTACCTGGAATTTAAACAACATTTTCAATCAAAATCATTTTGAATTTCCTGGCGTTAACGCTATAGATAGCAATGAAATATGGATAAAATTTAGGGTAATTCCCAAATGCGGCTATACTTCGGGGTCATCTATTAATTTTCAAGTAAATGCTAAAAATCCGTGCAATAGTGCCATGCCCCTTGTGCAAACGAATACGCAGCCGATTCGGATAAATGGCATTATCAATGGCAATTTGTTATTTCCAACCGTAAGCGTTCAGGCTCCGAATGAATATTGCGGCTTAGATACGCTTACCTTACATGCTCAAGTATATAATTTTACTTCTGATATGACGAGTAACGCAAACTATTATGAAGTAACGATGCCAAATGATTATTTTCAAAGTTTTGTCGCCAACAGCGTAAGCGGCAATCATCTTCCTGCCGTACTGAATCCTTTGATAAGCATAAGTGGGAATTTTATTACGCTTAGGTGGAAACTGCCCGCACTTGCGCCCAATAGTTTGGTCGATTTTAGCTTCAAAATGGGAATAAATAACGATAGCATTAGCTGCGAAAATAAAAATATTAGCTGTTTTGCCACTACTGCCGACAGCCTCTATTGCCCTATTATAAATGATACTTGCGTTGTTTTTGCCGCATCTGGCACCTCTTCTGCCGTTTTTGAGGTACATCTTCCTTACTATAGTGTTTCCAATGTTTCCTTTTCCAATTATCCTGGCAGTGGTCAATTAATAATTAATGC
>JAYUZN010001062.1:0-7256 GCA_043751755.1 Bacteroidota bacterium
AAAAATAGGTAACATACCCAAAAACATTAACATCAAAAATAAGAGATTCTTTTTCATACGATAATTTGTAAGTTAAATTGTGAAAAATATTAAAAAAAGTAGTTTGTCGAGTTTAGTTTATCCCCTTCGTGGTGCATAACGGCTGGCATTGCAGAAGTGCCGCCGAGCTTGGATTTTGTGCTTCGGCTGGGCGGCATTTTCGGCAATGCTTATGTTCGATGCTTTTTTTTATATGTTGTATCGTAGCGCAAATTTTAGCCCAAAATCATAAGTACCCCTATCTATTCTTCGAAAAGGGGTAAGCCAAAATTCGGGTCCAAAACCTACTCCAATTTTGTTGAATATTTTGAAGGTAATGCCACTTGTTAGCCCTATATATGTTCTAAAATAGCCATAATTATGAACAATATTTCCTAAATTTGGATAGAATATCTCTTCCGACTTTAGACTTATGGTTGGCATTATCCCTGCTCCAATGAAAGTATTTACTTTTTTTGATTTATCTAGAAAATTATATTTCAGCGATAATGCTGTATTTATATTTTTATAGATTTTTGTAATATTCCCATCTCCTAAACAACCCAGAAAACCACAATCTCTACCTGTACGATAATTAGCTTTTAGGCTTACATACATTATATCTGTAGAAAAGCTAAATTGTCCATACTTTTTTGTCTCATAAAATACCCCTAACTTTAAATTTGGTGCATTATTATTTTCAAATCGAAAATCTGATGTGATAGATGGATATAAAACGATCCCTATTGATGATTTATAATGGTCGTATGGCTTACTCGCTTGTGTATAAACTTGTTTAAACACAAAGACGAATATTGCTATAATGATTATCTTTTTCATAATTTTACAAATTTATGGTTAGATAACACATTATTATCGTCCCAAAATTCAAACAAATAACTTCCTTGTGATAATTGCGATAAATCAATATAGGGATTAGTTATATTTTTGTCTATCGTAATATCTATAATCATATTACCGACTAAATCTTGAATAACTACTCTTTTAGCAGTTGTTGTGTGAAAATATAGTTTCTGTTCCACAGGATTAGGGTATATTGTATTTTCTTCTTTAAATAATCCTGCTCTTATCGGAGAACATTGAGGGTTGCTTGCTGCTAGTACTGCTATTTGCTTTGTACCAACAGAGCTAGTTAGACCACAACCATTTTGGGCTGTTGCATTTAAAGTGAAAGTACCCGTAGAACTGCCCCCTGTAACATCGCAAGAACTACCACTTGGAGATAAGCCTACGATAAAATTTGCAGGAGTTTTGTACCAACTATAGGTATTTCCAGCAACAGGGTTTGATACATTTATGGTTTCTTCATATAACTGACAAATGGTATTAGCACCAACTAATTGCGGGCTTGCTGGGGTAGAGCTTGATGAGTAGCTTATAGATTTGGTTGAACTTGCCGTTGCACAAGGTGTGGTTACAGTTAAACCTATGCTAGTTGTATTAGTAGAACCTGCGAGTCTTTTAATGACTGCCGTATTACCTGAGCTTGATACTAATTGCAAGCCTATTCCCAAAGGTCCCCACGAGTAAGTAGCATTTGAATAATAAGCTGCTGTATATGTGCTTGTTCCATTTGAGCAGAGTGTAGATAATCCTGTAATTGTAGCAGATATTGATTGAGGAGGAATTGCCGTATTACCTACCCCTACGGCATTCCATGCTTTTATAGTTTGTACATGCTCAAAAGAGCAATAGCCATACGTATTTTTAGCAAAATTTATAGAAATATTTTTGGCATCTGTATAATTTCCATTTGCAGAAAGTGCCATCATCATATTGAAGGTAATATTTTCAGCTTTACTTAGCCCAATTCCAGCAACAACACTCCCATTTCTATGTGTGCCTCCATTTGCTAATAAATAAAACCAATTTAGCAAAACCCCCATATTTGCGTGTCCATCACTATTCACGTCCCAGTAATTAGGCTGCTGATACACATCTGGCATTCCTAATACAAAGGGACCGTTTGCTACATTCTTGTGAACACCCCTAATATTGGGGTTTGACATCATACGCACTACCACAGAATTAGCAGACATATCTTCACCCGTTTTCCACATAGAATTTACATTCACGCCCACAACATCCGCTTGTATGATATTCCCAAAAATATCGCCAAAACCTTCAAATAATGCTTGTCCTTCTGTACCTGATGTGCTTAATAGGTTTCCATTCACATGAACCACTAAATGAGTAAATTCATGCCCAATTATATCCAAAGATAGAGGCGAATTAGTGGTTACGGCAAAAGTATTGCCTAATGACCATGAAGAACGTGCATCTTCAAAGAAAATGGTAGGGTTACCATTGAAGGAAGATGTAGAGGAAGCAAAAGGAAAATTAGGATTAAATGGCTCATGAATTGCTGTTACTGTAAGGGCAATAGGAGTGCCAAAAGCATCGGGAGCAGTAAATTCTATACCATGATCCGTAACAAAATAGTCCCATGATTTTTGTAGTATCCAGTGAGCAGTAGCCCCGCTTTCTGTCCATACATTATCACCATCTTTCCAGTTGGCAAAGGGCGGAGTCCCATTTGCTGAATGCACTGTCTCCACTTTATATCCATTACAATTAGTATTTAGCCTATAATGTGTCCAAAAAGGTTCCCAAGTTTGGTTAGTAATCAAAGTTTGCGTTCCATTATATGGCGTAGCCACTGTACCAGGATAGCAAGTGGCATCTCTATCGCCTTTGCTGTGTACTATCAGAGAATTATGCGCATCCACATCTACCATTTTATATTCAACTTTGCCTATTTGAATAGGGACACGATAGACACAAGCATAATTCTCTACTAACAAAGGCTTTGTATAATCAATAGGAACTATTAGCAGTTCTATTTCGGGTTTTCTTAGGCTATCTAAGCCCTCAAAAACGAGAATTTTGCCCATGCCTAATGATTTGAGTGCTGAAGACTCTGCATCAGATTTTGAAATAATGTTTGATACATCTAAGTCCAAGTCTTTGACAATATCACCATTTACAGCCCTTATTGCATCTTCATACACATGAAATACCAATACGGCAGCCTCAACTTTGACATTTTGGTGGTATTGTTGATATGAGTGATAAACTGCTGCGCCGCCTGCGCTTTGCGTTTTTCGGACAAAACGAAAGTCCCCTTTTGCTGTTAGCCCTAATTCAGAACGATATGTGTTCAGAAATTCATTCGGGCTAACTTTCAGCGGTTCTTTCATTTGAAACCATCTTTCTGTACTAGCTACCTTATCTATCAAATTTGATAAAGGAGTACATGCTTCTTTTTGGCTAAAAACAAAATAATTAGCCAAGAAACAAAAACAAATTGCTAAAAATAGCTTTAATTTGTAATTCATAACAAATAAAATTGAAAAATAAATTTTTATGTTTTGACACAATGAATGAAATTGTGCCATTGTCGAGTGTCATATTTATTAGCATCGAACGGCTGGCATTGCAGAAGTGCCGCCGAGCTTGGGTTTTGAGCTTCGGCTGGGCGGCATTTTCGGCAATGCTTATGTTGAGTGCTTCTTTAATTCGCTTTTATTAATGGTATTTTTGATATAAATTCATTTTGATATACTTCTAAAATATAATATCCTATGGACAAATTAGATATATCAATTTCTTTATATGGCGTTTCTATATTTATTATTTTTTGACCTATAGCATTGTATATCACTACTTTATTTATCAATATATTATTTATACTAACTAAATAAATAACATCTTTTGAAGGATTTGGATATATCGTAACCTCATTTTTTTGAGTGTTTTCTATTCCCATAATGCTATTATTTTTAGAGGAATTACCCTGTATAATGATTGTTGTATGTTTTTTCGCTGGATTAACTTTGGCGTTCCATACACTTACAATTTGGTACATCATCACTTCGTCAGGTTCAACTGTATTATCATATTCGGGAAAAATCGGTAAAACGCCAAATGGTGTTTCGGTTACGCAAAGAGTAGGAGATATTTCGTTAGCATTTGCATAATTTGGAAATGAAATTACATATGGTGGTGTCCACATCTGCCCAACACTAACAGTAACTGGCAAAGAGGTTAAAGAATCAAAATTATGAAAAATTAATTGCGGGTAAACAACGCTTCCTTCATTTGCGTAATACAATTCTTGTGCAAACTCTACAATTACATCTGTTTGTTTGCAGATATTTGTATGTTTGTCAATGTCGCTATAGTCTCCATTTGGCAAAACATACCATTCTTTAGAAAGGCTATCAAAAGTAAGGTTTCCTTGTCCTATCATCGGGTTTCGGCGCAGCACAAGATGCTCAATTGAACCTAAATCTATGTCCAAGTTATTTAGATAATTTGCAGGGTTCGCCATTGCTTGCACTAAATCAATACTATCAGGCATTATAAGCCCCATTTCTCCAACTTTATCCAACAAAACGCCATTTCCCCAAATCTCTATGGAAACATAATTGTCATAATCCAACAAATTTGTCGTAATTTCTGAAACGCTTGTAAGGGCTTGAACTGCACCAGATTTAGCAATTACGTAGGTAGATTCTGCCTTAATCGTATCGGAGAGATTAATAATTGTAGGATTACCCAATTGAGACATCAAGTGAATGCTATACTGCGATAAATCAATATCAGAAGTAGTAGGATTGTAAAGTTCCAAAGCATAATTCTCAATCCAAAAAGTGCTACCGATAAGTGTATTAGTAGAATCTTTGGAGAAAATAACTTCAGAAACAAAAACCTTTTGGCAGTTTTGCGCTTTTAATTGGAATATCCAAAAGGCAAAAACTAAAATAGCGAAATATTTTTTCATTTCGATTAAATGTTAAACGTGTTAAAAATATTAATGCAAACAATTTTCGGATTCAGCTATTTTTTTTAAATATATAATTTGTATTTCGTTTTGAATAGGTTGCCTTTTTAATACAGTTTTTAATGAATCTTCTATCTTTTTGTAAGTTAATCTCTTTGCTAAATTTATTGTTTCACTTACATACATAATAGAATCTCTTATCGCTGTTCCTTCATCCATATCCGCAACAACAACCCTATAACCCTTTTTTTCAAATTCTTCAATCATATTTTGAGGCGTTTTGTAATGAAAATATTTAGTATTTTCTTTTACTAAACTGTAATTATATTTTGGATATTGTAACAAACTATCCATAAAATTACAATATTTTATAGGATAATTTGTTGCCTTCCTTACGCTTGTTTGGTTTGCACAGATACACCCCCCCAAGTATAAAACCGTAATATTAATACAAAACCACTTTTTCATATCCAATAAGTTTTTTAGTTTTCGTTTTAACTGCCAGCAAATATACCCCTTTTGACATATTTTTTGTGTCTATTCCCTCTTTAAGTGCCATGAAAGGGTAATTTACAGATATGACTTTTGTTAGCTTTCCTTGCAAATCATACAACTCTATTTCTACGTTTTCAGAAACCGCTTTGGATATATCTACAAATAGTTTATCATTTGTCGGATTAGGATATACACTTACGATATCTTGATTTAGAGGAAGTAATGAAATTGAATTAGCAATTCCTATCTGTATTATTTCTGCAAGAAAGGAATAATTCCATCGATATGTGCCTGAAAAACCACCTAAACTAGTGTAAGTTCCATATACCCATGATGTTGGCAATATTGCATTGTGTTTTCGAACAGCTCCTGTATAGTCGCCCCAATTCTGCCCGCCTGTTGTCAAATATGTATCTCCTTGTCTAATCATTAATTCATTACTCAAACCCAAAGTATCATCAATTGCGATACACCTAAAACTTGGGTAAGTCGTTTTCCCACTCGTTAAAAACGAAAGTAAAACGGATTTTTTGTTTAGAGACGTAGCAAAATATGACAGAGAAGGATATGCAGCCCCATAATTACTGCCAAAATAGCTTTTTTCTATATTAATATTGGTATTAAGGTCTAATCGATTATATGATATTTGAGAATTAATAAGCGTATCAGTATGCCTTTTTGTATATACATAATGAATTATACCATTATAATAAAAAGCATCTTGTAGCATGGTCAAACCTGGGTTCATTTTGATAGATGAGCCTTGCTGATGTAATCCAAAAGGAAAATAAGAGTAACTTACTTTGAATGCTTGGCGTATAATACTATCATTGCCTGAACTGATATCGTCCGTTATATTGAACACCCATAAAGAATCAAATACGCCAGAACCTGATCCCCCCAAATTGGTTCTCATTAGATAAATGCCGGGTCCATAATTTCCCTCTGGTCCCCAAGAAATAGGAAATGTATTTTTCATATAGCCTGTATTGCTTGCATTTGGGTCAGTGATTGAAAACTTGCGAATAATAACAGGTAATGTCCACGAATACAATTCTTGTTTTGTTAATGCAATTGACATGAGTTTTTTATGTCCTCCACCATCTTTATGCAGATTTGCGCAAACAAAAATTTCTTTTTGTGACATTCCAATATTGGGGCGGTCTATCCATAAGGAATCATGTCCCACACTATCTTCAGGAATCCTTACGCCTATCCAGCCATCCATTGGGTTGCTCGTTTTTGAGGCAAATACATACAAACATGAAAATCTTTTTGCTATACCACTTATAGTAGTATCTTTCCATTGTTCATAACACAAAACATATTTATTAGAATCGGTATCATATAGAATTTTAGGATCTCCCCAAAAACCATTTTTCAGAATGGTATCATTGTAAAATGATTTGAGCGTTTGAGTTGCTATTAGATTGACAGGTCCATTTATTGAATAGTAATTTATTTTTGCATTCTTCATGGCAACAATTGTATCATTATTCAATGAGTCAATTGGAAACAGCAAGCGTATTGTCTCCCTTGAGATTATCAATAGAATTAGATTCCGTTATTGATGTGTTCTTATCAATTATCAGCGAATTGGTTGATTGTGTCTCGTAAGTTTCGTTAGCTTCATTACTACCCCATTCATACTCATTACTTGCTACTATTTTGGATGTAGTATATGATGATTTAGTTACAGCAACCTTTCCCCCTCCTTTTAGGGGAACCTTTTGGGAATAGGATATTCCCAAACATAGCCCAAACAAAATGAAAAATAAAATTTTTTGATTCATAATTTATTGATTGTTAAAATTTTGATTTTCTAATAGTTGCACTCAACGACACCGCTTGACTACGTGCTGCATGTGTTTTAGCCTTGCGCTTCGTTTATGCAGCATGTGAGGCAAGCGAAATGTTCTCTGCCTTTATTTTTTTT
>JAYUZN010001063.1:0-6651 GCA_043751755.1 Bacteroidota bacterium
CCCGTTACAGGCTTGATAGTGCAACCCATTATTGGCGCAATGAGCGACAAAACCGTCAGCAAATGGGGACGTAGAACGCCGTATTTCCTAATAGGTGCAGTACTATGTAGCATAGGACTATTTTTTATGCCTTTTAGCAGCAGTTTGTGGATGGCAGCAGGCTTGTTGTGGATATTAGACGCAGCAAACAATATAACTATGGAGCCTTATCGCGCCTTTGTCAGCGACAAACTCCCTGAAAACCAACATTCTACAGGCTTCCTTACGCAAAGTGCTTTCACAGGTCTGGGGCAGACTATTTCCTATCTCACGCCTACCATTCTTATCTTTTTTGGCTTAAACAAAGACCTCGTAAATGCTCATCACATTCCCTACACTACCATTGTAGCCTTCGTAATAGGGGCGTTTTTCTCGATAGCCGCCATTTTATGGTCAGTCAAAACCACAAAAGAGCAACCGTTGAGTGCCGAAGAATTGGCAGAAATACAAGCAAATCCTATGGGGTTTGCCCAAACTGTGCAAGACATCTGGCTGGCTATCAAAGAGATGCCCCTTGTGATGAAGCAATTAGCCGTAGTCAAATTCTTTCAATGGTATGCTTTGTTTTGTTATTGGCAATACATCGTTTCCTCCATTTCTACCACTTTTTTTGGCACAACTGATAACACTTCTGAAGGCTTCCGAGATGCTGTATTAATCAATGGACAAGTAGGCGGGTTTTACAACTTCGTGGCTTTTTTGGCGGCTTTCGCATTAGTACCTCTTACAAACAAATGGGGAGCCTCCCGCAGTCATAGCCTTAGCCTCACTTTGGCAGGAATCGCTATGTTGTGGATTCCTGCTATTCACGACAAATGGCTGCTTTTCGTTCCCATGATAGGGATAGGAATTGCGTGGGCGAGCATTATGGGCAACCCCTATATAATGCTTGCAGGCAGCATTCCACCGCAAAGAACAGGGATTTACATGGGCATTTTCAACATGTTTATTGTCATTCCCATGATGATACAAATTTTTACGCTGCCTTTGTACTACAAAACATGGCTGAATGGCAACCCTGAAAACGTGATTCAATTGGCAGGAGCATTATTGCTATGTGCGGCAATAGCGGTTTTATTCATTAAGAGTTCTCGCAGATGAACGCAAATGATAGCAGATAAACGCAGATACAGGTAGGCTATATTTAATAAAAAATAGACTTTGCTTAAAGCATAATAATACATCTGCGGCATCTGCCATAATCTGCGCAAATCCGCGAGAAATCCCAATTTTCAATTTTCAATTTCCCAATGATAGGCGATACCTTCAACATAGAACCCGAATATTATCAAACAGCAGAAGCAATTTGGGAGCTTGCGCAAACATACATGCCTCATTATCAAACACAAAGACATTGTATAAGCATTGCAGGAGAGTCGGGGAGTGGCAAAACCATAACTGCAGTTTGCCTTGCAAATCTATTAAATGAAAAAGGCATAAAAACTGAAATCTTGCATCAAGATGACTATTTTTTCTTTCCCCCTCATACAAATCACCAAAAAAGAATAAAAGACCTCAATTGGGTAGGCACACAAGAAGTAAATTTGGTACTTTTGCAAGCTCATGTTGCTGCCTTTTTAGCAGGAGAAACCCATATTAACAAGCCTTTAGTCAATTATAACGAAAACTTTATTTTACCTGAAACACACTACTTCACAGACATTTCGGTGCTAATCATCGAAGGCACTTACACAAGTCTTTTGACGGATATGGCAACCACGATTTTCATTCAAAGAGACTACAAAGACACCCTGCCGCAACGTTTGGAGAGGGGAAGAGATGTAATAACCGAGTTTACCAATCAAGTATTGGAAATTGAGCATCAAATAATTGTGGAACAAGGGAAAACGGCAGATATTGTTGTCGAGAAAGACTATCGGGTTTCTCACGCAAATTTTCGCAGATAAGAGTAGATAACACAGATAAAAACGTACTTAGATAGCGTTATAATGTATTTAAGAATCAATAGCGTGGCGCACTTTTCAAAAGTGCGTCACGCTATTGATGTAAAAATTAGTGTTTTTGATAGCCTCAATTTGATAGCAATATAATTAAACAATAGCGGTTTGGTAGGTCTTTCCTTATAGCACAACCTCGTAGAACTTTGCACATAAATTCTTAATGTCCTTATCTAAATAAAAGTAAAATTACCAAAAAGTTGTTATATTTGCGCTTTAATTCGTTATTTCTCAAAAATATATATGCTAAAATCTATTTCTTTACAGAACTTCAAATGTTACAAAGAAGAAACAAAGTTTCCTTTATCCAAACTCACTCTTTTTACAGGTTTGAATGGCAAAGGGAAATCTACTGTTTTGCAGGCGTTCTTGCTAATGAAACAAACAATAGAGCATAATGAAATGGCAAACCATTTATTGCTAAATGGAAATCGTGTGAATTTGGGAACTTATGCAGAAGTGAAAAATGCTTATAGTGTAAGGGCACCTTTTATCTTTTTTAGTTTTGAATATTTTATCGACTCAAGTACAGTTAATTTTGTAAAATATCAATTACAAAGTGCGAAAACAGAGGACTTGACTTTAATAACAAAATTTCAATTAAATAATAAAACCTTTCATGTCAAGCACCCATCTGAAATACTTTCTTTAAACGACAAAAGTGTAGTCTTTTATAGGTTATTCCCTATGAATTTACAAAATGTAGAAATAGTGAAAAATTATGAAATGAATATAAATACGACAATAAACGAATCCCAATTTGGGCATATAGAAATATTTAATCGGATAAGTTATATTTCAGCCAGCAGAATTAATCCTGAAAATGCTTATAGTCTTAAGGAGTTAAAGCCTACGGGAGGGCAAATGTTATTGCGTTATCGTGAGGATAAAAATAACATTGAAAAAGTAAATGCTTACCTTCAAGAAATTTTTGAAGAAGACGTAAAAGTAAAAATAACAGCCCCCGATGGCGACCCTATTATTGTCCGTTTTTATCTGAATGGCAAAAAATACTTGCCTACCAACATTGGTTTTGGCTATTCTTATATCTTGCCCATCATCATTGCAGGCGCAACAGCTCAGGCAGGAGAGGTGTTGATTATCGAAAACCCTGAAGCACATTTGCACCCAAAGGCACAATCAAAACTAACAGAATTTTTGGCAAAAGTAGCCAGTACAGGCGTACAAATATTGATAGAATCGCATAGCGACCACATTCTCAATGCCTTGCGTGTAGCCGTAAAAAAAGAAGTATTACAGCCCGAAGACACGCAAGTTTTCTTTTTTGCGCATGATGAAAATAGCACACAGCCCAAAGTTTTCATGCCAAAAATAGACAAAGATGGCAGAATTGAGGAGTGGCCAGATGGCTTTTTTGATGAATGGAATAACAATTTAATGGAACTTTTGTAAGCGTATGGAAATTATATTAAATGAGCTGTCATTAGGAAATTTGCCTTCAAGTTTAGCACTTGCAGATAAAGCAATGAGCGATATAGTTTTGATTTTGAATGAATTAAAGAAAAATACCCAAAAAGATATTGTCATTCGAGCAACTCTTTTATTGAAAAATATAGCGATTGCAGAAAATTATCATATCCAAAATTGGCTGAAAAAAAACAAGCAAGAGGCAACTATTTTTCTTACTGCGGTTGCACAAAAACCAATTATTCGGAATTATCCTTATTATTTCTACCAAAGTGCTGAATGTCAAGGTTTTGCTTATGCGCATGAGAATGATGTATTAAGCATAAGTTATAACCCTTTGGCAAAATGGAATGAAACAACCTATGAATTGACAAGGCAACTACTAACAGAAGAAGATTTTGCATATATAGAAGATAAGGTAAATATTTTGCATCTTTCTGATAAACAACATATTACAATACATCAAAACTGGATAAGTAGAAAGATAAAAATCTTAGTAGAAAATAAATTATCTACCTTCCAAAGTGGAAAAGAAGTATGGGACAACAGAGAAACTATATTTCCTCATTTAATTTTTTGCGAAAAGGTAGCTTTCCAAATCTTACCTTTAAGCATGAACGACCCTAACCTAAAAACTTCCCTTCAAAAGTTATTAATATTTAACGAATACTTAGCCAAATTATCCGAAAATAGCTTGAATATCAAAGAGATAGGAATAACCATTAGCGGTGAAAGTGAAGCTACCATGAATAAATATTCCGAAGAAAGGACTTTTCTTTGTCCAGACAAAGTAGAAAGAGTTTTTGAATCCCATATTAAATTAACAGAATGGAGGATTTATTTTTTACAAATCCCTCAACAAAATACATGCTGGATTGGCTATATCGGCAAGCATCTACGAACCAAAAAATACAATTAAGTACAAGTGAAAAATAATCTAAACATATATTTTTGATATGCCTTATTGATTATGATAAACTTGTATTAACTTTCAACTCCCAACTCTCAACTTTCAACTACTTAACACAATGAAACACATCTTTATTCTGTTTTGGCTGGCAGCATCTGTTAGCCACATCTTTGCGCAAGCAGCTGATATTGACCATATTGACCCCATTTCTTGGTGGGTAGGTATGAAAAATCCACAAGTTGAACTGATGGTGCATGGCGCAAATATCGCTGCTTTCACCGTAAGCATTGACTACAAAGGCGTGAAATTAGAAAAAGTCGAAAAAGCAGAAAATCCCAATTACTTGTTTTTGACTTTGAGCATTTCGCCCAAAACAACAGCAGGAAAAATGGAAATCTTGTTCACAAATGGAGAAAAAAAGACCCCTTATTCCTATGAACTTAAAAGCAGAAGCAAAGACAAAAGTCGTGTGCAAGGCATTAACTCCTCTGATTTTATCTATTTGCTCATGCCTGATAGATTTGCAAATGGCGACAAAAACAATGACAATGTGCCGAGTATGTTGCAAGCAAAGGTAAATAGAGATACATTATACGGCAGACATGGCGGTGATATTCAGGGTGTTATAGACCATTTGGACTATCTCAAAGCATTGGGAATTACAGCTATATGGATGAATCCTGAAATAGAAAACAATCAGCCGAAGGAATCTTATCATGGTTATGCAGCTACGAATCTATACAAAATAGACCCCCGTTTGGGTACAAATGACTTGTATGCTTTTTATGTAAACACCTGTCATCAAAGGGGCTTAAAAGTAGTCAAAGATGTGGTTTTCAATCATGTAGGAAACGAAACATGGTGGTACAAAGACCTACCCAGCAAAGATTGGGTACATCAATGGGAAACTTTTACACGTACCAATTATCGGGCTGCTATTTTGCTTGACCCTTATGCCTCACAAAAAGACAAAGACCTTTTGTTGAATGGTTGGTTTGACAAACATATGCCCGATTTAAACCAACAAAATGCGCATTTAGCCACGTATCTTATTCAGAACTCTATTTGGTGGGTAGAATTTTCGGGCTTAGATGGCTACAGAATAGATACGTATCCTTATCCTGATGCTACGTTTACCGCAAATTGGCACAAAGCTTTAGAAAATGAGTACCCAAACTTAGGCGTTTTTGGCGAAGCATGGATGGACGAGGCAAGTTCACAGGCTTTTTTTGCCAAAAACAAGATGACAAATGCGCATAAAGGCGTTTTGCCTATTACCATAGATTTTCAGTTTTATTATGCTGCGCAAAAAGCCTTTAACGAAGATTTTGGTTGGGACACAGGACTCATGCGACTCTATTATATGTTGGTGCAGGACTTTATGTATGAAGATGCGGCAAAAAATGTGCTGTTTTTGGACAATCATGACGTAGGAAGATATGCTTCTACCGTCAAAAATGATGTGCAGAAAATGAAAATGGCAATGGCGTTTATGCTTACTACACGCGGGATTCCCTCTATTTATTATGGAACAGAGATTATGATGGCAAATGATTTCGATTGGGGAAACCATGACAAAGTGCGACTTGAGTTTCCCGGTGGTTGGGCAGACCATCCTCAAAATAAGTTTATTTCTGTGGGACGTTCTGAAAGTGAAAATGAAATATGGAATTTTATTGCCAAACTTGCCAATTATCGCAAAGCGCATACTGCCCTTCAAACAGGAAAATTGACGCAATTTGTTCCCGAAAATGGGCTGTATGTGTATTTTCGCTACAATGATAAAGAGAAATTCATGATTGTATTGAACACAAACAAAGACGAAACGACTTTGGAAACAGTCCGTTTTGAGGAAATGCTTAAAGGGGTTTCTACAGCAAAAAATATTATTACAGAGGAAACTACAAATACTATTACAACTTTGAAATTAGCAGGGAAATCAGCTTCTATTTGGGAGTTGAAATAGGTTTGTTTTACGTTTGATAACCCCTTCGAGGGTCTGCGACCACTCAAAGAGTTATCAAACAAAAAAATGATCCATACGGAAGCAAAACAATACCTACGTTTAATAACCTTTTTAAGGGTTTTTGACTACCCAAAAGGTTATTAAACAAAAACATTTAGTACGGAAACGAAACAATATCTACGTTTAATAACCCTTCTTGCCCCCGTTTGTGTCCCCACAAACGGGGCTTTTCGACTATATACGTATTGAACACCTATTTGTCCTCCGTTTGTGAAGACACAAACGGAGGCGTAATGTATGACCTTTTGCGAAAAAAAATGTAATTTTGTAAAATGACTTTCAAACAAGCT
>JAYUZN010001064.1:0-3205 GCA_043751755.1 Bacteroidota bacterium
AAAGGTGCGCCACCCTCTATATACAGGTATTTCATTTTTCCTAACATCAGAAATTTATCACGTTTGTAGTATAACTGCTGCTATTTGGACATAAAATGAGGCTTAAAGCGCGTATTCTGCCTTTTTCGGGCAAAAAATAGCAAAAAGTGTTTTTTTATTGCAAATATTTTCGGGCAAAAAATAGCAAAAATTGATGTATGAGGGGTTTCTCCTCCTCAACCCCTGCAAAAAATGCGAAAAAATGTAATTGTGTATGAAAAAACAAGTTTTTACCTTTGTAAATGTTTGGGAAAGAAAGTTATCTTTTATTTGCTCTGTAAAAAAATAGGTATAACTTTACCCAAAATACGTACCTTGTTTGCTCGAAATGGCAGATAACCTGCCAGATTTATGATTCATTTTTTATGAAAAAGTCCCCCCCCCTCCCCCCGTATATTACGAACATTCGTAATGTATGTAATTCTACTTGCTATGAGTAAGTCAGGATTTGCGCAGACCGATTCCACGTATTGGTATGTCAATGGACAAGCTAATTGGTGGTACTATCAGCCCGACCTGTTTGCCTTCAAAACGATAGGCGGCGGGGCTTATACCGCAGCTTATGACTCGACCGTCATTGACAGCATTGTTTACCACCCTTTTAGGAGAGACAAGGCAAATGAAGTCTATTTTTCTACAGGCACTACCCTTGCACAAGTGGCGCAAGCTGTGCAGGATATTTACGCATCAGGGCAGATGCAATCGGTATATCCTGTTATCACCAAAGCGGTCTATAATTCTTATGCTAAGAATTATTATATAATTGATGATTTGGTGTTGATAAGCTTTGTAGATACTGCTGTTACCCCTGCGCAAGTAGATGCGTTTATGGACAGGTGGAACTTAAGCCCCGTTTATCGCCCAGATTCTACGGGACCTAAAGTAAGATATACCTACGTATTTCGGGTAAATGAATTAACCGAAGCTACCCCCGATTTTACAGACTTGTCAAGGGAACTCTATGCCAATGAAGCAGGTTTTGTGTATAGCGTTCATCCTAATATCGTCAATGCTTTTCACTCTTCAAAAGAAATAGAAGATATGAATAACAATGTAGCCTTAGGCGGAAATGGTACGGGTTGTACGGTAGGCTTGGGCTATGCAAGCAATATGTGGCATATATACAATGATGGCACCGTTACCAATAATGCCAGTGGTTTTACGGTAAATGCGGTGGCTGGAGATGATGCCAATATTTGCCCTTGTTGGGCTGAAGAAAAAACAGGGGCAGGAGTTGATGTGGTCGTGATTGCAGATGGCGATTTTAACCTAACAAATTATGACATGCTCAACTCCTATCGCAGCAGTTATGATGCTTATAATTGCACATCTGGAAACTGCATTCCAAACATGCCAGGCAACAATTTTCCTGCTACTCGCCTACCTTCGATGATTGCAGGTGGTATTGCCGCCGAAAATAATGGACTTTACGGAACAACTGGGGTAGCATACAACGCAAAAATTACACCAATGAAAACCGAAGATGATTTGGCTTCCGTAGTCGCTGCATTAAATTATATTATTAGTGATATTAATCCTAATTGGAGTAGTGGTTCTTCTGAAGACTGGGTGGATTTGATTGTGTTAGGCGTTTTTGCAGATTATCCTTGGACAGACCTTTATGATGCAATAGTATTGCATAGAGATTATGGTCGTAATATATTTGGAACAACTATTATTGCTACAACAGGCTTTTGTAACACAAACCAGGCAAATTGCAATATTTCTGCGCCTTCTTACCCTGCTGCTTATAGCGCAAATAATTTGATTAGTGTAATAGGAAGCACCCCTCAAGACTATACAAAGCTATTTGGTGATGGTTGGGGAACTACTAATTTAGATTATGCTGCAAGAATTGGAGATGCAAATATAGGGCTTAACTATACAGTTGCAGCCCCAAGTTCTTTGTTTTTTGCGCCTGCTGAATTGAATGATGTTGCTACAAGTATAGACCCTATTATCGGTGCATTAGCAACAACTGCGGGGATTGCGGCTATTACCTTAGAATCAAATTTTTATATGTTTGCTTATGACCTCAAAGGAATAGTAGGGGCAGGCGCAGACCAAGTGGGAGGATATAGCTATAATGGAGGGAGTAGTGATGAGATGGGACGAGGCAGAGTAAATTGCTTTGGCACTTTAAGTTACACCCTGCCTATAGCCGTTCAAAATGAAACAGAAAAGTCCTTTTTTGCCTATAATAATCCCGTAGAAAATGTGTTATCTATCACTTTGCAGAACGAACACGAGGCAGGAAATATTGAGCTACGGGATATGGCGGGGCGTTTAATAAGCAACACCTCTGTCGCTAAAAATGTTCAACATATTGACATTCAGCTCACCGAAATGGCAAATGGCATGTACTTGATTACTTACACTGATGCCCAAAAACAAGGACATCAAGTAGGAAAATTTATCAAAATACCTTAAATTTTAACTAAGAGCGTAGCGCAATTTTATGCGTTACGCTCATCACTTACTAACCCAAAAGGAATTATGATAAAGCAAATCATCTTGATTTTTCTTGCCTATTTGACGCTGCCACTTCCTGCACAGAACACCTATTATCGCATTTATGATGATGCTTATACAGAGTTTTTTCGCAAAGTAGTGGAGGTAAAAGGAGGCTACATGGCTATGGGCGCATCTTCCAAATATTCTATGTCGGATTTAACCGTTTATAGATTGGATAGTTTGGGATATATCCTTCATCAAACCAACTATTATCCGGGCGTTTTGAATGTTGGCTATGATATGGTAAAATGTGCAGATAATGGCGCACTTGTTGCTGGGTATTCATTGAATAGTGACGGGCATAAGAAAGCCTATTTGGTTCGAGTGGATAGTATGGGGGCAACCAAATGGGAAAAATTATATGAGTATAACTACTTAGAAGAAATTCATAAAGTAATTTCATTGGACGGAAATCAGTATATGTTGATGGGCTACGGGGTGGATAGCGTAAACCCTAATTTTTTTTTTTACTATGATTTTCTGCGCAGAATAGACGATTTTGGGAATATACTTACTGAAAAAAGATATTCTCGAAATGAATGGAATATCCCAAATTTTTCTGCAATTACCCAAACTATAGACGGAGGCTTTATGATTGCTGCAAGAAACTTAGGTGCATCTCCTGACAGTGTATATGATGACCGAATATTAC
>JAYUZN010001065.1:0-2266 GCA_043751755.1 Bacteroidota bacterium
AAAAAAAGGGCTTCAAAAACGTATTGCCATTCGCCTCAATTCGCCCCATACCCTTGTAGGGTTGAAAGATTTGATAGCTTTGCAAGAAAATAACATTCAACCTGAAATCATTGTTTTGCCCAAAGTAGAATCGGCTTCAACCATAAATCTCATGACCGAAATATTGGGAAATGAGGCTTATATGCCCAAAACCTTGGCAATGGTAGAAACCCCAAAAGGCATTCATCTTTTGCGCAAAATGGCACAAGAAAGCCGAAATTTAAGGGGGTTTGCACTTGGGGCAGCCGATTTTTCCAATGAAATGAATATCTTGCCTACTTGGGAAGCTTTGCAGCCCTATCGTGCGCAAATTGTGTCTGTTTGCAAAGAATTTGGTTTGATAAGCATAGACAGCCCGTATTTTGAAATACAAAACATAGAAGGCTTGCAACAAGAATGTAACAACTTGAAAATGATAGGTTTTGATGGAAAGTTTGCCATTCATCCTACGCAAATTCCTGTAATAAATGCCACTTTTTATCCCACAGAAGCAGAAATAACATTAGCCAAAATCATTGTGGAAGCCTTTGAAGCCTCGCATAAAGGCGCAATTCAAGTACAAGGCATGATGATAGACAAGCCCATTTATGAAAAATACAAACGAAAATTGAAAATAAATCCCTAAATTGCGTGCCATTTATCGTAAACTGTTCACTGCTAACTGTTCACTGCTAACTGATATGCCATATAGTCAATACACAAATTTGCAAACTTTGCGACAAAAGTTGGGAATAACAACGCAGTTTGGCAAACTTTTTACAAAATTACCCGACATACAGCCGAGCGATTGGCTATTGCAAACAATAGAACGAAATACGCAAAATCGAACTGCTTATTTTAATGAAAAATCAAGGTCAGAAGGAATTGTATTTCCCATACTTTCCGAGTTGCAATATCAATATAAGTTCAAGTTTGCCCTCTATTCTGGAGCCTTGATTGAGGGAGATAAAGACTTGGGTTTGAACGGAGAATGTGATTTTGTGTTGAGTCAAGCGCAACAAAGTATAGAATTGGAACGCCCTGTTTTTTGCATTATTGAGGCAAAAGACAATGACATAGAATTGGGGATTCCGCAATGTATCGCCCAACTTTATGGCGCAAATTTGTATAACGAAAAAGCTGAAAATTTCCATCTTCCCGTCATGTATGGCGCAGTTACGACAGGCACAGAATGGAATTTTTTGAAATTGACCGAAAAAGAGGTATTTATTGACAATAATTTATATTATTTGAATAATTTGCCCCAATTATTAGGGGTTATGAGCCATGTTATAAATTCATTTATATAAAATAAAAACTGTTTTTATCCCTTAGACATGACAGAAAAAGCATACACGCATCGCAGCCCTGTCCTCAATGCCATGATTCAAGTGAGCATGACGGCAGCATATATCAATCAGCAAATAGACATTGCGATTGTGGATTTAGGCATTACGAATGTGCAGTACAACGTCTTGCGAATTCTCAAACGGCACGCGCCCGAAGGCATTGCGCGCATAGACATCATGCGGCAACTTGTGGAGCAAAGCGTGGATTTGACGCGCTCTATCAACAACTTAGTGAATTTGGGCTATGTGGTTCGTGTGCGCCCCGAAAATGATAGAAGGCTTGTTTTTCACCATATTACAGAGGCGGGAAGTGCGGCTTTGGGGAAAATAGACCCTTTATTACATAAAATGCTCTCCGAAATAGAAGGGAAATTGACGATAGAAGAATGGCTGAAAATATCAGAATTGTGTGTGAAAATACGGGAGATTGTTTAGCAGATTTCACGCAGATTTTCGCAGATGAAAGCAGATGTCGCAGATACAGATAGGACTTACATTTCTTATTTTTCAATTCTCATTTTTCATTTTTCATTTTCTTCTCCCTATTTTTGCCAGATGATTGCAACAGCTTTTCTCCTCACGCCGCCTTTCACGCAACTCAATACGCCCTATCCTGCAACGGCGTATCTGAAAGGCTTTTTGAATACCAAAAATATCGCTTCTTTTCAAGCAGATTTGGGCATAGAAGTCATTTTGGCTTTGTTTTCGCGACAAGGTTTGAGGGATTTGTTTGCCTATATTCAAGCAAAAAAAGAAAAATATTCCGAAAATGCACAAAGAATTGTGGCTTTACAAGACAGCTATATAGCTACAATTGAGCCTGTTATCTCTTTTTTGCAAGGAAAAAACCCTACTTTGGCGCATCTTATTTGTCAAGACGATTTTTTGCCCGAAGCTGC
>JAYUZN010001066.1:0-4159 GCA_043751755.1 Bacteroidota bacterium
AGTGAGAAATAAATTAGGAATATATTTTTAGCGTAAATTATTCATTATTACTCAATTATGCTAACTTTCAACTCTCAACTTATAACTTTCAACTACTTAACTCCTGTGTTAAAATATACCTTTGTTCAGACATTTCTTCGATTACCTTCTGAAAACTATCAAAAGGCAATACCTCATCTTCCGAAATTGTAGCTTTTCGCATAGCCACACTCCCGTCTTCTCTTGGTTCAAAAATATACGCCCCTACCTTTTCGGGATTGAGGGCTAAATGCTCATCTAAGCCTGTTTTTGCTGCGATTTCTGCATATTTTTCGGGAGATTTTTGCTTAAGATAATATAACATTATCAAAAAATCCCATTGCTGCATCATATAATCGCTATGCGTAGTAATTTGCAAATATGCCCCTTCATTGACCAAATATGCCAACAAATTCGCTAATTTTCGCTGCAAATTTGGGTGTAAGTGCGTTTCAGGTTCTTCAAATAACAAAGAAAAATGAGAGGGGCTTATTTTATTCAATAAAAAATACAACGGAGATAACTCTTTAACAGAAGATGCTGCAGATTTTAAGGGAATATTCACGTCCTTTTTTTTGTAAGACAAGGCTCCATCTCTATTTTTTACTTCACCCCCAAATATCTCATTTCTTAGTTGTGTTAAAAACTCATATTGTTCTACTTTTCCATTATAATTAGGACTTAGTAATAAATCCATTGCATAAAGAAATTCTTTGTGCATACCTAAATTCGAGGCATATTTTTCTTTTTCGGTAAAAGAAGAAGTAAGTAGATTGCCTCTACCTGTGGAAAATAGGAAGAAATTTTGTGGGAAATCTTCGGCAAAACCCCTAAAATAGTGATAAGAAATATGCTTAATTGAATCAACAAAAGCATTCGGCAAATGATTAACATTAGCCCCGCCAATTCTTCGGGAATTAGGTTGCATAATATTAATAGCAACCCACTCTTGAGACTCTTTTGGAATAGAAAGAATTAATTTTATATCCTTTTTTACTTCATTTAGGCTTATAATAACTTTACAATTAATATCTTCATTTCCACTAAGATACGCCATCATATTGGGCAATTCTTCATTAGCAAAATCTATCAAACATTGAACATGAAAATCAATGGAAACGCCTTTTCCTTCCAGTAGTTTCTCTGTAATTTCTTCAATATTATAGTGGTTGATAACAAATTTCTTCAACAACTCATCATCATTCAAAATTTTGAAGAAACTATATACTAAAAAGCCCACATAACTTTTCCCCATGTTACTTTCTCCCGAAAAAAGTAAAAATGGGTAAAATTCAAAAGAGGTGTTTTTTAAAGGTCCAAGTTCCTTAATTTCAAAATGAACAGGCATATTTTGTGTCGTAAAAAATGGGGAAAGCGCATTTTTTTCGCTAAACCATGCTGCAAAGATACAGTTTTTCGCTCACTATAAGAATATTTCTTATCTTTGCTCTTACATATAGTAGCTGTATTTTTCTTATCTGCGTTATCTGCTTTCATCTGCGGAAATCTGCGTGAAATAGGAAACCCTACTTCACCGTAATAACCCCTTCCTCCGTATATTGTTGCACCCTAACTCCTTGATTGTCTTGCTCTCTGTTAAAATCATATTCCAGATGAATCCCATAAGCTGGCACATAATCCCGCAAAAATTGGTTAAAATCGCCGCCATTATAGTCGTCCCACACACGAGAAATATACTGCCCCATATCATAGCCCCGAATATGATATTCCGTAGGTGGTGAGTTATAGTTGAGTAAATGCGTATCAAAATACGACTGATAGCCCTCACTTTCTACCTGTGGCGTGTAGGCAGTCGTAAAATACACGCCACAAATTTCCTTTACTTCCCGTTCTATCTGCTCATATAATTCTATATCTGGCAAAGCCATTACCTTGATTTTGTAGCGATTAGCATCTATCAAAGACAACATCAAGCCTACAGTTTCCTCATTATTTATCGGAATATACATGCCTTCAGAATTAGTAAACTTGTCCTTTGACTGCAAAATTTGCGGCTGTGCCAAGTCATAAACAGAATCTATTAAGGCAATAATCGGCGTTCCGCCCATCACTTGAAAACGTGCCGCAAACGCATTTGCCAACGCCGAAGTAGAAGTCCTGCTGTCTGTCCAAACCGTTACTTTTCGCAAGCCCAAATCCCGATACGCATATTCTGCCATTTTGTAGCCATGCGTAGTCGTGCTGGGATTTAGCAGAAATACATTCTTTCTATTTTCTATCAAAGAACGCGTAGGACTCAAGGGAACAAGTTGTGTAACAGCGTGTTGCGAAGTCCATTCTGCAATCAAACGAGATTGTTTATTATAAATTTCGCCAATAATCATATCAGGCTGCATAATTTCCAATTCCTGTAATTGTCTTTCTAATGTATAATTATCTCTTTTAGTATCAAATACCTTTATGAAATATTTTTTCTTTGAAAATTGGCTGTAAGTATTCACCCCTTCCATAAAACCCTCATACAATTCCAACGCCATTTGACTATTTGCGGGCGTATAATCCATCGTATCTATGTCCATAGTATTATCTGGGCTAAAAAAAGGCAACATGACGGCAATCGTTACAATTGGGGCTGCCATACGGATATTTGGGGCAG
Source organism: Bacteroidota bacterium (assembly GCA_043751755.1). GTDB lineage: Bacteria > Bacteroidota > Bacteroidia > J057 > J057 > JAAFHL01. Next base: position 2,636 of record JAYUZN010001066.1, read on the forward strand.
AAGTGGCAGCATTTCGGAGCATATTTTCTACAAAAGGGCTACTACTTTTGCCTTCATTCAGGTGATTTTGGTAGGTAACTTGAGCTTCATTTTCATTTCCCTCTTTCAAATAATGATAACAGACTGCCTCCATCAGTTCAAGTTTTATTTTTTCGGGAGCTTTTTGATAAAATTTCTCCACAACTGCCGAAGATAAATGATTGAAAGCGTAGATTTTAGACGCTTGTTTCGCCTCATTTGTTATAGCAAGCGGAATCTCCTTCATCATCTCTCGCAAGGCATACATGCGCTCCAAACCCATTGCTTGCATCTGCGGGTTTGCGCCATTCATCTCCGACAAAGCCAAATGATATTGCGCATCTCCCACATATTTCGATTTTGGATAAGCGGTAATAAGCTGATTTAGACGATATTGCGCATTTACCCAATCGTGATTATAATACGAAGCAATGCCAGAAAGATACATTGCGGTAGTAGTCAAGGTATTAAAAGGGCGCAACAAGCTATTTTCAAAGGTTTCGGAAGCCTCCGCAAATTTATTTTGACCAAACTGCGTTTTGCCTTCTGCCAGCATAGTCGCAGCTTTTGCATCTGTATTGATAGTTTGCGAAAAAAGAAAAGTCGCCCCCAATTGGAGAAAAAATATGAGAAGAACTTTAGCCATGATTTCGATGATTGTGCATGAGTGAATGTTTTTATAAACGGATTAAGCCTTCATTTGCGCAACAAAGGTATATATTTTTCTGGTAAATCGAAATAAAAACCTTACTTTTGCAGCCCGAAAGGAAAAGCTATTAGGACTTACGAATTTTGCCACGAATTACACTAATTTTCACTAATTAACGCCCAGAATTCGTGTTAATTCGTGCAATTCGTGGCTATAAAAACAGGTTTTGCGTAAGTCCTGGCTATCTACAATTTGTACATTTTTATCAACATATATGGCAACTAACATTACATTTACCATCATCAAGCCTGATGCGATTGCAAAAGGATACGCAGGTAAAATCATTGACCAAATTATTCAAGCAGGTTTTACGGTAAAAGCTGCAAAATTGACGTACTTAGATGTGCGCACAGCAGGCGGATTTTATGATATTCATCGTGAAAGACCCTTTTTCAAGGACTTAGTAACTTTTATGACAAGTGGAGCTTGTATGCCAATTGTGTTAGAAAAGGAAAATGCTGTGGCAGATTTTCGCGAACTTATCGGCGCAACCGACCCGAAAAAGGCAGCTGTAGGCACTATTCGCAATCTTTATGCCGATTCTATTGATGCAAATGCCATTCATGGCTCGGATTCTGACGAAAATGCAGCAAGAGAAGCAAGTTATTTCTTCTCCGCAGTAGAAATATTTTAATTTTTTTGCCAGAGATTGAGGAACGAAAATTAAATAACTTAACAGTTTGTCATTTGCCCCCCTGCCCCCCTAAAGGGCTAATCTTGCAACAGAAATTTACGACAGGTAGTTATTTTAATTTACAATTAATACGAATATCTGATATTTTTTTAATTTTCTTTTA
>JAYUZN010001067.1:0-3129 GCA_043751755.1 Bacteroidota bacterium
ATTCGCAACATTGCGAACAGCAATTGGGACAGACCTATTTATTTTGCCAACACCATTCCGCCCGAAAACTATCATGGTTTGACGTATCAGTTGCAAATGGAAGGCATGGCACACAGGTTGTTACCGATAAAATTGCAGCCCGAAACGCCCCGCGACATTATGACCGAAGGCATAGTAAATCAGGCAAAAATGTATGAAAACGTGGTCAAAAACTTCAAATATACAGGCTTGAATGACCCAAAACTCAATGCGGACGAGCATATTCGTATGGTCATTATCTCCAATTATCGCAATACGATGCACAGATTAATGGCAAGTTATGGGCAGCAAATCGAGAATTGGGAGGCGCAAATGGAGATTGTGAAAACGCCCGATATAGATTCTTTGGCAAAAATAGGCTTAGATGTGGCAAATATTCCTACGGCAAATCCGCCCAAAATCGCTGCGGCAAAAGTCAAATTGAAGGAAATTTACGATTTTTCACTAACCACCATTCCCTACAATGTGATAGAGCCGTCTTTGACTTACCTTACTTGGTGCGCCGAAATGCTCGGTCGTGCAGGCTTGAATAAGGAGGCAGAAACGGAGTTTTCCCTGCTTAAAGACCGTTCTATGAAGGACTTACATTATTTTGACAAAAATAAAATAAAGGTGGACAAGCGACATCCTGCGGTTACGGGGGCTGTGATGACGATACAACATCTGGCGCAATCGGGGCATGAGCAAGAGGCGATGACGCTTGCGGAGGAGTTGTATATTTTGACAGGGCATGATTTGAGGGGGGTGTTGCAGGGACAGTAAGTTGGAGAAACGGCTTTAAGTTGCAGAAATTATAATCTTATGGTGGCGCACGTTTGAAAGGTGCGCCGCCCTACAAACCTACAAAATTTCACGAACTTGGACTATTAATTCGTGAAAATTAGGGTAATTCGTGGCAAAGTACGTAAATCCTAATAAAAATAGTTGATTCAAAATGCCTACAAAATTCATTTTTTTAATCCTGCCACAAGTCCATTTATTAGATTTAGCAGGGGCAGACCAAGCCCTACACGAAGCCATCGATTTTGGGGCTGATTTTAGCATGGAATATTGTGGAATAGATGCTGAAATTGAAACTTCTGCGGGGCTGCACATCAAAAAACAAGTTCATTTTTCGGAAATTACCTATAAAACGGGCGATTTTATCCTGATTCCAGGGGCAAGAGTCAAGTATTTATGTTCGCCTGATTTCAAAGAAAATAAAGCCTTATTTGATTGGTTACGAACGTGTTATGAGCAAAAAGTGAATTTGGTCAGCATTTGTGCAGGGGCTTTTGTGTTGGGATATGCAGGGTTACTGAATCAGGTTGCTTGTACCACGCATTTTCAAATTACCCAACAATTTCAGGCGGCGTTTCCACAAGCGAAAGTGCAAGAAAATATTTTATTTGTCGGTGAAAATAATCTTTATACAAGTGCAGGCATTGCTTCGGGCATCGATTTGACTTTGCATATTATCGAGCAGCTCACAGATGCGCATTTTGCCCACAAAGTTGCGCGGGAATTGGTCATTTATCGGCGCAGACAAGGCATTAACGCGCAGAACAATGTGTTTTTTCAGTTCAGAAATCATGTACATATTGGGGTGCATAAGATTCAGGATTTTATAACGGAAAATATTCAGCAAAAAGCGAATCTTGGCGAATTAGCGGAAATCGCTTGCATGAGTGAACGGAATCTTACCCGCATTTTTAAAAAAGAAACAGGCTGTACGATACATGAATTTATTACGGCTATTCGCAAAGAAAAGGCAACACAATTGCTTCAAAACCCTGACTTCTCACGCAAGCAAATCGCTTTGCAAATAGGCTTAGAAAGTGAAAAACAATTGGGTCGTATTTTGAAAAAATAATTGGCTGAAAATGTCTCTTAGTTGTCCTTTTTGCCCCATATTTTCGCGGTTACTTTGTGATTTAGTTCACGCAGATTTTCGCAGATGAAAGCAGATTTCGCAGATAAAAAACATATTGTATTTGCGAAACTTGCCTGAAATTACGAATAAGGAACTAAAATTAAATAACTTGCCATTTTTCTCACCACTAAGGCACGAAGAAACACGAAGCTATATGGTAAAAGAAGGCATCTAAGCTACACTTTTTCTTTCTTAGTTTCCTTCGTGCCTTAGTGGTAAATTATGATTTTATTTTTTTCGTGTTCCTAAGCTACTCTCATGATACAAATACCAGCCTTCTCCTTCTTTTTTTTCGTCCTGTTTACCCTTGCGCAGGCGCAGCAAGCCGATAGCCTCAAAAAACTGCCGCCTTTGTTGGAAGAAAAGCCTTCGTTAATAGACATGCAGCATATTGTGATAGATTTGCAATTTGATTGGGCGAAAAAACAGGCTTATGGCAAAACTACGCTTACTTTTTCGCTTTTGTCTGCAACGGAACAGATTGCTTTAGACGCTGGAAATCTCACGATTCATTCCATACAACTTAACAATAAAACGCCTTTAGCTTATCAATATGAGGGGGGAGACAAAAATGAAAGCCTCATTATTTTTCTGGGAAAAAAATATAAAGCTCATGAAAAAATAACGATAGAAATAGTTTATAACACAAATTATGTCAATTTATCTGACCCAAATTCTCTGGGCGGGAGTTTTGGCAAAGGCTTACGTTTCTTTGAACCTACTTCAAGTACGCCCACAAAACGCAAACAAATCTGGTCGCAAGGTGAGGCAGAAGGCAATAAATATTGGTTTCCTTGCCACAATGCCTTGAATGATTTGCGCACTTCCGAGTTTTTTGCCACCGTTGATACGCATTTGACGGTGATTTCAAATGGCAATTTTGTAAGCAAAAAGGCTCAAAAAGGCGGAAAATATACTTTTCATTACAAAACAAACAAGCCTTATCCTAATTATTTGACGGCTTTTGTTGTCGGAGAATATACAGAGTTAGTTCAAATGTATGAAGGAAAGGCTTTTCATACTTTTTGCTATCCTGATGAGAAAAAAGCTGCTGAAGCTACAACTGTTCGATTGACAGACATGGAAAAATATTTTTCAGGAATAACAGGTATAACATATCCTTATTCTTCCTATTCGCAAGTCATGGTTCAAGATTATCCTTTTCCGAGTTTAACGGG
>JAYUZN010001068.1:0-10583 GCA_043751755.1 Bacteroidota bacterium
GGGGCGGTGTAATCATTATTCTATAAATATTTCATCCCTACGGGATTAAACACAAACAACTGATTTTCAATTACATATACACTTTTCCGTAGTTCTTAGTAACTTGACAAATATACAACAAAAAAATGAATTATGCCCTACAATCTACCCTTATTTTTCAACAAATTGCTTCATAATAATTTTTCGCATTTCCGCATGAATTTTCCTGTTAGAAGCAATTATTTGTTTTCCAAAAAGGTAATTATTTCCGCCTAAAAAATCCGTCACTTTTCCTCCTGCTTCTTCCACAAGCAAGACTCCTGCGGCTACGTCCCAAGCCGAAAGTTTATTTTCCCAAAAGCCTTCAAAACGCCCACAAGCCACATACGCCAAATCAATCGCAGCACTTCCCATTCTTCTCATGCCTTGTGAAGCTCGCAAAAAGGCTTTTAAGGTTTCTATATACTCGTCCATCCACGCAAAATCCATATAAGGAAAGCCCGTAGCAATGAGCGAATCTCCTATGTTATTTCGCTCACTCACGAATATTTGTTTTCCATTAAGAAAAGCTCCCTGCCCTTTGATAGCCGAAAACATTTCATTCATGGACATATAATATACGAAACCCAAAATAGTCTCCTCTTTCTGCTGAAGCGCAACCGAAATCGCATAAACAGGCAAGCCATGCGTGAAGTTTGTCGTGCCATCTAAGGGGTCAATTATCCACACAAAATCGTTTGTACCTTTGTGTTCGCCCGTTTCTTCATTGATAAAACCGCAATTTGGCAAAATGTCAGAACAGCCTGTTACAAGCATTTTTTCTGCTGTTTTATCCACATAAGATACCAAGTTATTCTTGCCTTTATATTCTATTTTATCGCTGCTAAAATGAGCGGATTCTGCGCAAATAAAATCGCCAACTTTTCGGATAAGTTGTTCTGTTTGTGTGTGTATGTGGGAAATATTTGTCATCTTGGAGAGATATTGAAGGGCAAAAATAGGCATTATTGGAGAGATATTGTAAATTTTGTGGTTTAACTGCATTTTATTTCTACTTTTGTGGTTTAACGTACCAGCCATTTTCTAAATGGCAGTCATTTATTTATGCCATTTAGAAAAGGGCAACTACTACATGATGAAACACATTCTCCATAACTATCAACTTCGGCTGACAAACATCAGTCAAGGAAATCGCGCGCTCAAATTGGGAAAATTGAGTGTAAGACGAGATTTAGACTGGACAAATTTGGGGTTTTTGGAAGAAGAATCGCCCGAAATTTTGTTTCAAAAGGTGTTGGCAGGTAAAAATGTGCGCCTCATCAACAAATTAGATGCCCGTTTTGAGGAGACAAATGTAGTAGATAAACGCCTGAATCAGATTTTTCGTACTGTAGAATCTATGTTTGAAGAGACGGGAACGCAGGATTTGTATGTGGGTTATCCCTTTGTAGAAGGGAAATTTGCAGATGGCACGATTGTGCGATGTCCTGTGTTATTGTTTCCCGTAAATTTAATTCGGAATTTGCAAAGCCGCCCAAGATGGCAGTTGCAAGTCTCAGAAGATGCTGAAATTCAGTTCAATCCTACTTTTTTTCTTGCCTACGAACAATATCAAAAGACGAGAATTGCGCCCTCTTTTTGGGAGGAAACGCTTGAATATCAAGAGAATTGGCAAGATTTTTTGTTAAAATTATATGAACATCTCAAAAAACATGAAATAGAAATCAATTTTAATGCCGATTTGTACTTGCAAAAGTTGGAGCGTTTCACCGATTATTTGAAAGATAGTATGGAGGCTTTTCCCTTGGGAAAACTCATTTTGCGTTCTCAAGCGGTTTTAGGCATTTTTCCACAGTCCGATTCTGCTTTGATGCAAGATTATGAAATTATTAAGGAAAACGAATCGGTTTTTTCAGTTTCTTCATTGTTTGAGCCTCAAAAGCAAGCACTTAGTTCCGAAGAAAGCCCTTATATTCCCGAAGAGAAACGCTTTTTTGTTACCGAAATAGATGCTTCACAAGAGGAGGTGTTGCTCAAAGTCAAAAATGGCAAATCCCTTGTAGTGCATGGTCCTCCCGGCACAGGCAAGTCGCAAGTCATTGTAAATATGATTGCAGATGCTTTGATGGAAGGGAAAAAAATCTTGGTGGTTTCGCAAAAAAGGGCAGCTCTTGACGTGGTTTATAAGCGACTTGCGGCGTTTGGTTTGGGGAGATTCGCCGCTTTAGTGCATGACACGCAGACAGATAGGGGGGCTATTTTTAACAAAATCAAGCAGCAAATTGACGATATTAGCGTTTTTCAAGGAGATATTGCGGCTTTTGATAGGGTTAAATCGAATCAAAGCTACGGAATCTTGTCTCAACAGGCAGATAGCAGCCATTTTTTGTATGAATCCTTGTATCAAGCTCTCATCAAAATACGGGATTGTGGCATGTCGGTACATGAATTGTATGAAAAATGCGAAATAAGTACCCCAAAATATGCCATAGACAAGGTTTCTCCTCGTGTAGATGTCTATTCTTTGCAGAGAATGGTGGATAAGTTCACACAAATTGGGGAATATGCCGATTTTTTAATGCCTACCTACCCTTGGTATCATAGAATTTCTTTTCACCTGTATCAATATGAGGATAAGGAACAAATATTGGCGAAAATAGCGGAAATTCCTGCGCAAATCGCAGAAATCCATAGCTTGTACAATACGATTTCTCCCATGTTAGGGAAGGATATGTTAGATACGAAAATAAATGCAGAAAGAATTGAAACCTATCAAAAAGCGCATGACATTATTCAAAATGAAGGCTTGAAAAAGGGCGTTTCTGCGATTTACAAAGATAATTTGACGGCTGATTTTATCCAAAAAAAGTTCAAACAAATAGATAAAGCCTTTTATGCCTTAGAAAAATGCTGCCTTATTGACCTTCTTTCCTGGTCATCTTGTTTGGAATTAGTAGAAAAAATGATGGTTTATGACCTAAACAAAAACAGTATTTTTCGTTTCATAAATGTAAAATATTTAAAATCTGTATGGTTTATCAAGCACGTTTTGAAAGAAAAAGACTATGAATGGGAGGAGGTTATTTTTAAGGCTTTGGAAAAAGAGGCTATTCTTTTTATGAAAGCATGGAAGTTATGGACAGAAATACATCATTTGGCTTTTTTCGAGGATTTTCCGCTTGATAAGATTTTCAAAAATGTAGATGATTGGCTTCAAATGAAGCAAAAACAGCTTGAGGCTTGGCAATTTATTTCAACCATGAAAGACTTTCCTGCCTATTGTCCTTCTTTTGCTTATGGCACTTTTGATGCAGAAAAATGGAAGGAAAGCCAAAAAGTCTTAGGTCAGTTGGAGGGTTTTCAAAGCCTTTTGATAGAAACCGAGAATGAATGGAAAAGTTATTTGCATGAAAATCAGGTTTTTACCTTAAAAAAAGACCTACAAAAAGGTGCTTCTCCTTTTGCGTCAAAGCTTCAAGAAACTTTCCTAAAAGATTTTGAAGAATTGAAAATATTAGATACGTATTTTTCGGATTTTTCGGAAGAAGAAAGAGAAACTTGGGGGGAAATGGAGAAGAAAATGAAAAATGGAAAATTAGAAATGAAAAATGGAGGAGATATGAAAAATGAAAATGACACTAAAAATATTGCTAATTCTCAATTTTCAATTCTCATTTCTCAATTAATAAACAGTTTTTATTTTTATTGGATTCAGCAGGCGGAACAAGAAAGCCCTGTGTTATTGGAGGTAAGTGGCAGGGGTTGGCAGCGAAAACAAGCCGATTTTTTGGCTTTGCTGCATCAAAAACGAGAGAAAGTGGCGCAGTTTATTGTGCATCATTTGAAGGATAGCATTTGCGGAAGTTTGGAGTATAATCGCATGCAAAATGTGGTAACTTTTCGGGATATTTATCATCAAGTAAGCAAGAAAAGGCGTTTTTGGACTATGCGAAAATTGGTGCAAGAAACGTGGGACAAAGGGCTTAACACGCTGATTCCTTGTTGGATGGCTTCGCCTGAATCGGTTTCTGCCATTTTTCAAATGCAAAAAGATTGCTTTGATTTGATTATTTTTGATGAGGCTTCGCAGTGTTTTGTAGAAAAAGCAGTGCCTGTGATGTTGCGGGGCAAGCAGGTAATAATTGCGGGAGATAGTAAGCAATTACAGCCTTTTGATATGTATTCTGTGAAATATGAAGAAGCGGACTTTTCGGATTCTGACATTGCAATCGAGGCAGAAAGTGCCTTAGATTTAGCAAAATCGAACTTTGAAGAGGCAAAATTATTGTGGCATTATCGTTCGCAAGAAGCCGCATTGATACATTTTTCCAATCATGCGTTTTATGAAGGAAAATTGCAAGTAATTCCGCATTCCGCACCCGAAACGGCTTATTTTCCCCCTTTGCAATGGATTGATGTGGCAGGAAAATGGGAATCAAACCGCAATGTTGCAGAAGCAGAACGAGTTGTAACATTAATTTTGGAACTTATTGAACACCCAAATTCGCCGAGTTTGGGCATTGTTACTTTCAATTATTTTCAGCAAGAATTGATAAAAGATTTGATTGATAAAAAATCCGAAGAATTGGCTATTTCAAATTCTGTTTTATATGAAAAGCTGCAAAATACGCTTCGGAAAACGGAAAAAGAGGAATATGTAGGGTTATTTGTAAAAAACATCGAAAATGTGCAAGGTGATGAAAGGGATATTATTATTTTTTCGGTAGGATATGCGCAAAATGACAAAGGTAAATTGGTGACGCATTTTGGTTTGCTGAATTTGCAAGGCGGCGAAAATCGCTTAAATGTGGCGATAACCCGTGCAAAGCACAAAATATATGTTATATGCAGTTTTAATCCTGCCGAACTTGCGGTAGAAAACGCCAAATATGAGGGTCCAAAATTGCTAAAAAGCTATCTGCAATATGTAAAAGCGGTAAGTGAAGGACGGAAAGAGGTAAGTTTACCCCTCCAAGCCTCCCCTTCCCTACCCCAGCCTAATGTTATTGCTGATTTTATCGAAACAAAATTGCGGGAAAAGGGCTATTTTATCTTGCGAAATTTTGGAGATACACACTACAAAATAGACATTGCTGTGAAAAAAACAGCGGATTCTCCGAATTTTCTCTTAGCGATTGAATGTGAAGGAAGTCATTATTTTAGCAGCCCTTCTGCGAAAGAAAGGGAGGCGTATCGTCCACATTTGCTGCAAGAAAAAGGCTGGAAAGTGTATCGTGTTTGGGGGAGAAATTTTTGGCTAAATAAGGAAAAAGAGGTCGAGAAAATATTGGGAATGTTGTGAAATAACAACAAAAAAACCGCCAAGTTCTCAAAACCTCTGATAAGCAATCCCTCCTATTTTAGCCCAATGCCTGCCTCAAATCCGCTATCAGCACTTCCGCATCTTCCAGCCCTATATATATACGTACCATGTTCCAAGGCAAGGTCGTCTGCCCATAGTTTTTGGAGGTATAAAGCACGCATACAGGGTAAACCAAAGACTCATATCCGCCCCAAGAACAAGCCAATAAAAAGCGAGTTAATTTATTGCAAAAAACCTCAACTTCTTCTAACTCATTGACTTTCAAAAGGATAGAAAACTGCCCTGTAGGGTTTTTGAGGTATTTTTGGGCTAAATCTTTTTGAGGAAAATCTTCTGTAAAGGGATAAATTACTCGCTCGATTTTAGGGTGTTGTTGCAGAAAAGAGACGATTTTCGGAGTCGTTTCTGCTACTCTTTGCATACGAATTTCCAAAGTTCGTAAGCCTCGAATCATCAGCCAAGCATCATGCGGACTTACATTTCCGCCCAAAGTCATATATTCTGACGCAAAAATTTGTTCGCATTTCTTGCGTGAGGCACACAAAACCCCTATGACCGCATCACTATGCCCGTTCAAATATTTGGTAGCCGAATGAATGACAATATCTGCCCCATACAGAATCGGTTGCTGATTCAAAGGGCTTGCATAGCTATTGTCCACCAATGTTTCAATGTTATTTTCTTTTGCAATTTGACAAATAACTTCAATATCTTGCATTTCAAAAGTCATGGAATTGGGCGATTCTAACACAAAAAGCCTTGTGTTAGGTTTCATAGCTTGTCTAAAATTTGCTGCTTCTCGCCCATCTATAAAAGTCGTTTCCACGCCATAACGAGAGAGCATATTTGCCAGCAATTTATGCGTCCAACTATAGGGCTTTTGCACGCATATAACATGGTCGCCAGCTTGTACGCAAGACATAATGCCTGCCGCTGCTGATGCACTTCCACTTGAAAAAACGAGACATTCCTCCGCAGCTTCTAAGGCGGCTATTTTTTTGCGCAAAATGGCAACAGTAGGATTGTGTCCCCTTGTGTAGAAGGGAATATCCATTTCGGAAGCCAAAGATTCGCGCAAAGACTGCACATTGTCAAAGCAAAAATTGCTGCTTTGCATGATAGGGGGCGAAACGGCACGATAGTAGTTTTCGCGTTCCTCGCCTAATTCGTTTAAAATGTAAGATAAATCCATGATGTGTTGTGTTATTTCGCGCAGATTTTCGCAGATTAAACCGCAGGTTTTCGCAAATGTTTGTTAATTTGCGAAAATCTGCGTCTTCCTATCTGCGTTAATCTGCGTGAAATGGATGATAGTTAACATAGCGTTTATCCCTAAAAATCTCTTTAGAAATACTCACTTTTTTGGTTTGTTTGCCTACAAATAACTCCATTTGGTCGGTGTAATGCGGGCTTGATGCTTTGTTAGAAGTGCCATAAGGCAGGATAGATTGATATTCTAAGCCATTTTCCCCATATTGAATAAAGGCAATATACGTCTCACCCACCATCATTTTTCGGATAGTTTTTTTGTAAGGCATTGATTTTCCTTGTCTTAGCAATTCAGGCAGCCCGTCCATAGGCAGCTGTTTTTTGCCCCTTATATGAAATTGAACCTTTGACAAAGGTACATCTATTGTGTTAAAATTTTTTAATAAATATTTTTTAGTTTCTCGCATTGCTTCTACATAACAAGATTCGGGCAAAATCGTGCCTGATTTGAGCAGATATTTATCCACCCAATGAAAATAAAGATAATCCCACGCTAACATAAAAGCCGTTACATCTTTATTTTCCAAATCTCCTGAATGATTCCAATGATTTACCTTTACAATCATATCTGCAATGTCGGGATATTTGCTTGCATCAAGTCGTAGCAAACCCTTTAAATCTATAGTCCAAGCAATAGAATCGGGAAAGTTAATGTCATATTTTATTTTTTTGAGCATTTCCATGTCTATTTTTCCTGTTTTTGCCAACAACTCTCCAGCCCTTGTTCCACGCGGATTGTCATGTGCTTTTAAGCCCATACTTACAGGAAATTGCGCCGTTTTGAGGTTTTCTGTTCCTTCTGTAGCATGAAAAGAAGTATTGTTTGTATTATAAACGTAGCCAGATTCGGGGTTTTTGAGGAAAGGCAAGTCCGACAAAGGCAGGTATTCTGTCCAAAGAGTAGCCGAAGTATCGCCGGGCAAGACATTTTTCCAATTATAGGCAGGATTTCTTTTGGGGAAAAGCCCATTGTTCAAAAAGAAAATATTGTCTTTGTCATCTGCATATACAATGTGTTGATTGCTAATGCGTTGTATCTGCAAAGCCTTCATAAATTCCGCATAATTGTTTGCTTTATCCATTTGAAACCACTCCTCTATAAAGCCCATAGTTTGATTTGCGGACAAACGAATGGCAAAAACGCCTTTTTCTGTGCGAATCGTAGCCCCATATTTGCTCCACAAAGTCTCTTTTTTCTTGGAAATAGGAATGCCTTTTATCTTCAGTTTTAACTTAGGGTTTCTCGCCTCCAAATTTTCCCATTTCCCATCAAATTTGTATTGATTTTTGTTCAAAGGGTTGATAGTCAGTTGATAAATGTCTATAAAATCACATTCATTCGTGGTATGCGCCCAGCCCAAATGTTCATTTGTTCCCATTAAAATAGAATAAGTGCCGGGAAAAGCCGCCCCCAAAATATTCAGCCCTTCATCACTCACCAAATGCGCCTCATAAAAGGAAAACAAGCCCTCTAAAGGCTGATGTGGATTGCAAACCAAAGTCGTTTTTCCGTCTGCCATCTTTTTTTGTTGAAAGGCAAAAGCATTAGAACCTACAAATTCTGTAGGCAAAACGTCCTCAAAGTAGGTTAAAGAACTACCTTTTGCAGGAAATGAAGGCTTATCTTCAAGCAAACCCTCATAAATGCGCTTTAATTGCTTGTCTAAACCCAACATAAAGCAATACGTCATGCAATATCCCTTCTCTAAGTCTTGTGGCTTGGCAGGAAAAAGCTCTTTTAGCAGCACTTCCTTCGGGTGAGTGCTTGCATAATCGTTTAAGCCTTGCACAAACGCCTGTAAATGCTGTTTTGCTTCGGCAGAAAGGAGGGTTTCGTAGTTTTGGTCAACAAAATCTTCTATGCGCATGAGATAATGCACATAATCCATTTTTGCTCCCTTCTTCCCCCAAATCTTGCCCATCAGTCCCCTGCCCAAACACAAACGATGCTGTATCGTCTCAAAATCGTCTTCGGCTTGCGCCCACGCAAAGCCATAAATCGCCTCCACATCTGTATGTCCGTAGATATGTGGCACGCCAAAACTGTCTCTTACAATCTCAATCTGTTGGGGATTGATGGAAAGTTGCGCAAATAAGCTCCCCCAAAATAGGGGAAGAAGTAGGGAAAATAGTTGTTTTTTGTACATAAAAATGGATATATCTCACGCAGATTTCCGCAGATTGAACCGCAGATTTTCGCAAATGTTGTTAATCTGTGAAAATCTGCGTCTTTCTTCTGCGAAAATCTGCGTGAAACTACGAAAAAAATTCCGCCTACCACAAATATTTGCCCAAAAACACAAAAAACAAACCTTTTCTATGGCTTTTTCAAATAAATTCTCGAAATTTGTGGGCGATATAAAAAATCAATTTTCATAATGAAACAATTTATTCTCGGTGTGTTCCTTCTTCTGCCTTTTTGCATGTTTGCGCAAGACAAAAAAACGGCTGCTATTTTGAAAAGTGCAATGCTTTCAGCAGACAAAAAAACGGCTATTTCCTATCATATTTCCGCAAAATACAAGCTACCAAAGGAAAGAGATACAATTTTCAACCAGACAGAAGTGCTGATAGAGCGGCTAAAAGGAGATACGATAACAGAGAGTAAATTCCTGATAAAACGCAACGACAACACTACGTATATATATGACGGTGGGCGGTTTGTGATGCTGCGAAATGTGGATAGCCTTGCTTTTTGTGCCAAAACGCCTGCTCAAATTGCGGAAACCATTGATAATGAAGGCTTTTTGGCGTATGAGGCTTTGTATGAATACATTTTTCCTTCAAAATGGGAGCATCTTTTTCAAGACACTACTATTGAGCAGATTACCTACATAAGTTTAGATTCTGTGGGCAAATTGCTGTGTCATCATATAGATATAGCTTATAAGGATAATAGTGCTTTGCAAAACAGGCTTGTGCATTATTGGATTGATAATCAGAGCTTTATCTTGAGAAAATACGTGTATGAAGTAGATTATGACGGCTCTCATCAATATGTGGAGCAACATATGAAGGACATACAGGCAAATCCGTATTTTTTGGCAAATGAAAGGATTTTGCGCCCTATAAATAAGTTTAATACGCAAATCCCAAGAGGCTATAAATCTTCGGAAACGCCTTTGGGCGAAATGACAAAACCTGTCGTAGAAATTGATACAATGGCAGCCATTATTGCGAAAGATTCGGGAATTGTGGCGCAAGTTGTCATGTTAGATAGTGCAAAAATAGATACAATTAAACTGAATTTACCTTCTGTTTTGCCTATTACAGAAATAAATCTGCCGATTGCGCCGATTTTGCCGATTACAGAAATAAAAAAAGATACTATTATAAGAACTATTGTTGTTCCAAAAGTAGTCCTTTCTCCTTTGCAAAAGGGGGAATCTGCGCCTAATTTTACCTTGACTACGGCAGAAGGTGGCACGATTTCTTTGAAAGATTTGCAAAATAAAGTAGTACTTATCAATTTTTGGGATAGGTCTTGCGATACTTGTATAAATATTTTGCCTGTTTTGCAAAACCTTCAAAATAGATATGCAGATAGGGGTTTTGTTGTGTTAGAATTATATACTTCCGAAGCTGTGAAAGATACTTTCCATACATTGAGCAATGTTAAATATAAAATAGGTTTGAATGCGCAGCAAGTTGCGGCAGAATATCATGTGCAGAAGTATCCTACTTTGTACTTGATAGACAAAGAAGGCAAAATTTTTGAGGTGGCAACTGGGCGTGTCGCTATCAAAGAGGAGGAGTGGAATGGGAAAATTGAGGCGTGTTTGGTGAAGTGATGGGGAGTTAACACAGATTTTCACAGATTCAGATAAATAATGCTTAGGAATGAAATGTAAATAAGTTGATGATTTTATAGTCCCGTAGGGACGCGATATTTATAGAAAAAAACATGCCCCCACCCCCTCTTACTTTTCGTGCTTGCACGAAAAATGGGATAAATTGAGGGGATGGATTCTATTTTCTATAAATATTTCGTGCCTACGGCACTAAGAAATAC
>JAYUZN010001069.1:0-2130 GCA_043751755.1 Bacteroidota bacterium
CCTACCCTCAATAGCACGACTACGCCTGTATGTCAAGGAACAACGATTGCCCTTAGCCCCAGCAATGTAGCAGCTGCAACAAGTGTGCAATGGTATAAAAACAATGTTGTTTTATACAATCAAGCTCCCACATTCGTAACTACACTTAGTGCGGCTACGGCTTCGCCAGACGCGTATAAAATAAAATCCAAGAATGCAGCAGGTTGTTTTTCGGGTTTTTCTAACATAGTAAATACCCAGATAAACGCCGCACCTACCCCTACCATCACTTCTACGCCAACTGCGGTAGGAAGTACAATTACGGTATGTGTATTAGGTGGCACAAGTGGCACAGCTGCTTTGACCGCAAATATTCCTGTGGGTTCTCCAGCAGTTACGTATAGTTGGCAGCAGTCTGTATCAGGTGTTTATACCAATGTAGCAGCAGGCGCAAATTACACAGCATCTGTTACGAATAATGCTACTAACAAAACCTTCCGCGTAGAAGCTACTTATAGCAATGCTTGTGCCAAAACTTCTGCTGCTCGGACGGTAAAATTGGTAACTTCGGGCTGCACACCCAGAATGGGAACAGTTAAAGGCGGCAATTTGACCGAAATCATCATCGAGTCCGATTTGCTTACGGCTTATCCAAATCCTACAGAAGGCTTGTTGAATGTGAGCATAGAAAATTGTCAAGCTACAGAGGCTAAATTATTCTTATACAATACTTTGGGGCAAATTGTGGCAGAAAAAGAAATGCTTATTGTCAATGGAAAAGGGGTAGAAACCTTAGACCTTCGAGAGATGGCTATGGGGGTTTATTCACTTTCCTTCCAAACAAAAGACACACAAAAAGTGCAAAAAGTGGTAAAAGAATAAGGGGGTATCACGCAGATTTTCGCAGATTTTTCTTAATCTGCGTTAAATCTGCGTCTCCATCTGCGTGAATCTGCGTGAAATAAAGAGTAATCATTTATGAAAACAGCATATCTCAACTACTTATTTGTCTATATTGCGCCCTTTGTGGTGCTTGTGTCCCTGTATTTTGCAGGATATTGGTCATTTTTTGCACCGTTTTTTATTTTTGGTTTTATGCCATTTTTGGAACTTTTCACAACCGGTTCTACCAAAAACATGGGAAAAGAGACAGAAGAAGAGGCAAAAAATGCCATTTTCTTCGACATTTTGCTCTACTCTATTTTGCCCATTCAAGTAGGTTTTTTCTTTCTGTTTCTGCAAAAAATAAATGAGCCTTCTGTACATCTATGGGAAAAAATAGGCTTGATGATTTCCTTTGGCATGGCTTGTGGCGTATTAGGGATAAATGCAGCCCATGAATTAGGGCATCGCAGCACTTGGTATGAGCAATTGATGAGCAAAATCCTGCTTTTAACAAGCTTATATATGCACTTTTTTATCGAACATAACAGAGGGCATCACAAACATGTAGCGACTGAAGAAGACCCTGCTTCGAGCAGATATGGGGAAAATTTGTACGCTTTTTTCCTTCGCTCTGTGCGAGATAGCTGGCTTTCGGCTTGGGATTTGGAAGGAAAACGCCTTGAAAAAAAGGGCTTATCTTTGTGGCGTTTTGAGAATGAAATGCTGCGTTTTCAAGTCATTCAATTCCTGCTACTTGCAGCGATTTGGGCAATATGGAACTGGCAAAGTATGCTATTTTTTACAGGAAGCGCCATTATTGGATTTCTTTTATTGGAAACAGTGAACTATATAGAGCATTATGGCTTGCAGCGAAAAAAAGTGGAGGATAAATATTATGAAAGAACATTGCCTGTTCATTCATGGAATTCTAATCATCCTATAGGCAGAATCCTCCTCTTTGAACTTACTCGGCATTCTGACCATCATTATATGGCAAGCCGCAAGTATCAAGTCTTGCGCCATTTTGACGATAGTCCGCAGATGCCTACAGGCTACCCTGGCATGATGATATTGGCTTTTTTTCCGCCACTATGGTTCAAAGTTATGCACAAACAAATCGACAAATATCGGAATATCATTACATAGGGAATGAAAATTAAATAACTTCTAAGAACTACGGAAAAGTGTATATGTAATTGAAAATCAGTTGTTTGTGTTTAATCCCGTAGGGATGAAATATTTATAGAATAATGATTACACCGCCCC
>JAYUZN010001070.1:0-3200 GCA_043751755.1 Bacteroidota bacterium
TATAGCGGTTTCACTTTTTTTCAATATCAGATTGGTTCTATCGGCTACCCTACTGTGGGGGCATATCAGACTTCTTACAATGGAGGCTGTTTTGATGCGACCATTACCAAATTCAATCCTACAGGAAACGCACTTATTTTCTCTACCTATCTTGGCGGGCAACATGCCGACCAACCCCATAGCCTTGTCGCAGATTTGAATGGGAATCTTTTTGTATTTGGGAGAACAAGTTCTACCAATTTCCCCACTTCTGCCAATGCCTACGACCCGACAGATGATGGGGATATAGATTTATTTATAACTAAATTTGGTCCTACGGGGGGATTTTTGGCAAGCACGTATATCGGCGGAAGCGGGGAAGACGGGGTAAATGGAGATACGATTGAGGGCGTTGCAGGCGCACCCTCTTTGTTAGAATTTAACTATGGAGATGATGCGCGGGGAGAAATTTTTGCAGATGATTTGGGAAATGTCTATGTGGCTTCTTGTACCAAATCGTTTGATTTCCCTACGGCAAATGCCTATCAAGGGGCTTTTAATGGCGGATTGTCTGATGGGGTGGTGTTTAAAATGAATAATACGCTTACAGCTTTAACTTTCTCTACCTATTTGGGCGGAAGTGGAGATGACGCAGCTTATTCTGTGAATGTGGATAATGCCTATAATGTCTATACTTCGGGCGGGACAAATAGCGGCAATTTCCCTACTTCGGTTACGGCTTTGCATACTACTTTTCAGGGCGGAATCGCAGATGGCTTTGTTACTAAACTCAATCCTGCGGGCAATGCCATGCTTGCTTCTACCTATATTGGCACTTCTTCTTACGACCAGAATTTCTTTATACAGCTTGAAAACAACGTTACGCCCTATATATATGGTCAGAGTAATGGCGCGTATCCTGTCGTAGGGGCGGTTTATTCCAACGCAGGGGCAAACCAATACATAACAAAGCTCGATACAGACCTTTCTACGATTGCCCTTTCTACCACCTTTGGCACAAATGCTATATCGCCTAATATCTCGCCTACAGCTTTTCTCGTAGATATTTGCGGAGGAGTATATGTAGCAGGTTGGGGCGGAACTTTGGGGGGATATAATACGAATTGTACCACTACCTTTGGTATGCCGACTGCAGGAAACCCTTATCAGGGTTCTACAGATGGCAGTGATTTTTATTTAATGGTTTTGACACCCAACATGGCAGGCTTGCAATATGCTACTTTCTTTGGCGGCAATGGCTCGCAAGAACATGTAGATGGAGGTACCTCTCGTTTCGACCCAAATGGGGTGGTATATCATGCTGTTTGTGCGGGGTGTGGCGGAAACTCCTTGTTTCCTACTTTTCCTAACTTAGCATCTGGAGGCACGCTTCCTTGGGGACCTAACAATCTTAGTCCGAATTGCAACCTTGCCGTTTTCAAAATAGACTTTGATTTTCAAATTGTCAATGCAGGCTTCACGCCTACGCAAAACAATATCCCTACTTACGCAGGCTGCGCAGACCTTACGTTGGTCATGCAGAATGGCTCCACGACCGCAGCAGGAACAACTTATACATGGATTTTTGGCGATAGCACCGCTAACAGCAATGTCTATCAGCCTACGCATACCTACACAACGGCAGACACGTTTTATGTGATGCTCATTGTAAACAGCAACTCTTGCGCAGGTTCGGACACTGCGTATTCTACGATTATTGTGGGGGTGGGACCGAGTACGGACTTTATCCTTCCGCCCCTTGTTTGCGAAGGCGTACCTGTTACTCTTACTTATACAGGCGACCCTGCTGTTACTTTTACGTGGAACTTTGCAGGGGCAATCGTTTTGTCAGGTACGGGAGCGGGACCCTATTCTCTTTCTTGGCCCGTTGCAGGAAATTACTGCCCTAGCGTGAGCATTACGGATTCCTACGGTTGCAACAGCGATACGGCTACGCATTGTATAACGGTCATAGGCGTGCCAACTTCGGACTTTACGCTGCCCGATACGGTCTGCCAATCTAATGCAACGGTTGCTGCTTATACGGGAAATGCCAATGCAGGAGCTTTTTATGATTGGAACTTTGGGGGAGGTATCGCCACGCCTGGAGGGAATGTGCAGGGTCCTCATCTTATTTATTGGAACAGTCCCGGTTCCCATATTGTTTCTTTGACGGTTTCTGCAAATGGCTGTATAGGTTTGCCTACTTCTGATACAGTGTATTTGGAACCCGGTCCGATTGCGGCTTTTACTATGACGGATAGTATTTGCGAAGGCGGAACAGCCATTGTTTCCGTTATAGGGCAACCTTATCCTGGAGCTATTTATTATTGGGATTTTGGAACAGCAGCAGGCGGGGGGGCAGGTACGGGTCCCTTCAATCTTACTTGGGTGGGCAATGGCATACGCACCGTAAAGCTCTATATTGAATCGCAGAATGGCTGCCCATCTGATACCTTTGTGCAGGATATACTCATAAATCCTATCCCTACTTCGCCTTTTACAGCTACAGATACCTTGTGTATTTCGGCAAATGCAACCGTAACTTATACAGGTTCTGCGGGGGCAAACGCAAGTTATACTTGGAATTTTGGGGGAGCAACTATTGTATCGGGTAGTGGACAAGGGGCTTATACGCTTTCTTTCATTAACTCTATTGATTATTATATTTCTTTGATTGTAACAGAAAGAGGCTGCACAAGTCTGCCTTCTTATGATACAGTTACGGTTTCTGCCGCGCCGATTTCTGCCTTTTTTATGCCAGATACGGCTTGCATTGGCGCAACAATAAGCATCAATTATACAGGGGCAAGCGTGCCAAATCAAACCTATAATTGGAACTTTGGGCTTGCAAATGTTATTTCAGGAAATGGACAAGGACCTTATACGGCTTCTTGGACGGTTCCCAATCTGCAAACCGTTACGCTTACAACTTCTACGCCTTACTGTCCAAATGCTTTTTCTTCGCATAGTATTACCATTTTGCAAGGACCTCCTGCCAATATTTTGGCGAGTCCTGTGGCGATATGCTTTGACGATACTACGCAAATCATTTCGAGCAACAACAGTGCAAATTATACATACCTTTGGAACTTTGCAGGAGGCTATGCTTCACCCGGAGCAGGTGAAGGTCCTCATAATGTCAATTGGCTATTTGGGGGGGATAAATATGTAACCCTCACTTTATACGAAAACGGCTGTCCAGGGATTCCTGATACCAC
>JAYUZN010001071.1:0-8940 GCA_043751755.1 Bacteroidota bacterium
GCACGAAGGAACACAAAGAAGAAGAATTTGTGCTTAGATATCTTCTTTTAGCCTATTGTTTAGGGTTTCTTAGTGCCTTAGTGGTGAGAAAAATATCAAATTATTTCTCCCAAGTTCTCCCCTCCTTCGACAGCTCATACACAGTCTCCAAAAGCCTTCTTTCTACTGCATCTAACACAACTCCTCGCCGCCCCATCACCGCTTCAGCCGTTTGAAAAGCCTTGTTGAGTTGATAGGTTTGCAAGCCATTTGCGCCGCCCCACGAGAAATCGGGAACGAAATTGCGGGGAAAACCTTCCCCAAACACATTGGCAGAAACGCCTACGACTGTGCCTGTATTGAACATTGTATTGATGCCCGATTTTGCGTGGTCGCCCATCATCAAGCCGCAAAATTGCTGCCCTGTTTGCTCAAAACGCCCTGCGGGGTAGTTCCAAAGTTTCACTTTTTCGTAGGTGTTTTTGAGGTTAGAAGTGTTGGTATCTGCCCCCAAATTGCACCAATATCCCAGTACAGAATTGCCCAAATAGCCGTCATGTCCTTTGTTTCCATAGCCCATAATGACCGAATTTCCCACTTCTCCGCCTACTTTTACAGAAGGTCCAAAGGTGGAATCGCCCCGCAATTTCGCGCCCATATTAGCTACCGCATTTTCGCAAAAAGCATGCGTTCCATGAATCATCGCACCCTCTTGAATGTCCACATTTTTGCCCAAGTAAATCAAGCCATTTTCTGCATTCAAAACGGCAGCCCGCACTTTTACGCCTTCTTCTACAAAAATATTATCTTCGCCATAAACGGCTGAAAATCTGTCATTTATCCCTGCCGACTTTCTGCCTTTTGTCAATAATTCAAAATCATAGTGAATGAGTTTAGCATTTTGCAGGAAAATATCAGGCATTTTGCGCAAAGCAATCGCTTCTATATTTACTTTTTCTAAGCGAATATGCTGCTTTTCTAATTGAAAAATATCTACTAAACCCTTTTCAAAGCTTATTTTTTCGGCTGCAAAAAGGAGAATCTCATTTTTTTCATTGAGATAAGCTACGCCTGTTTCTGCGGCGGAGATAAGGCGCAAAAGTTCTTCATTTGGCGCAAATTTGCCATTTATCCAGATTTGCTTGCCTGTAGTTTGAGGGAGATTCGTGTATTTTTCGCCCAAATAGTCGTAAGCTAAGTTATAAATGGGTGAAGCCAAGACCTTTTCCCAACGTGCTTGAAAGGTCAGAATGCCGCTCCGCAACGCATAGATAGGGCGCGTGTAGCAAAATGGCAATAGGTCGAAATGAGAGAAATCTTCAAATAGTATGTACATTTTTCAGTGAGTAGTTAGCAGTAAATCTTTATTTCACACAATCAAAAATGGCTTTCCCTAAACTTTCTACAAAAATAACAAATTCGTTTACATCATTTTCCATAATTGTGTTTCTGACTTGTGTTAGGAGGTGAATATCTGCTTCATGGGCAATTTGGTTTCGGCGAGTTACCATCATTTCAAGCGGTGTTTTTACCTCACTTTCACTTTTTCCCATCAAAGTGGCTATTTTCTGCCATTTATGGTTTTCATTCCAAATTAAGCTCAAGCCCTCGCTCATTTTTTTCGTATCTTGGAAAGCAAGAAATTTATGTTTGTGCATAATTTCCTGTTCAAACCAATACTCAGGCAGTTCACTACTTGCCAATATAGGGCGAGTTGGGTTTTGACTTCTCTCCAAAGAGGTTTCCATAATTTTGTCAAGCGTTTGGGCAGAAATTGTAAAATTGTCGAAACTTGGGGTTTTGCTTCTGTTACCTTTAAATGCTTGTACCATGCCTATTCTTACCAATTCATGTACTAATTTATCTAAGGCACTTATGGAATATATAATTTCTGCTCGCAGCAAATCAGATAAATCATTTGGAAGCCCTTGTGTATATTTCAAAAAATGGAATAAGTCTTCTAATTTTTTTACCTCTCCAATATTAGCTAAAAATTGGTTGTAAGCTGTTTGCATGTCTTTCTATAGTAATAATTTGGTTTGCTATTTTTTCAAAATCAGCTTTATAAGTGTCTCGCATTCTTCCATATTGAGTTGCAAGGTTTCCAACTGTGAGGTTTCTGTTGTCGTCAAAGGAATCTCTTATATCTTCATCTGTGAGTGCGAAAACAGGTTTTCCCACAGCATAAGATTTGTGTATCATTCCTTGAAAATCAGGAATTTCTGCAATACAAAAACTATCAGGAACCCCCGCTTCTGTATAGATATTTCTTTCAAAAAGCATGTTTGCTCTTTCTAAACGCGGCACAAGTACGTCTAATAAAGCTTCTTTTATTCCTTCAATAGCATATGTAGCACTCATGGTAGCTTTTCCTTTTCTTATATTAAATTTTTGGATAATTCCGCCCATAAATTTGGGACTGCTATTCGGCAAAGGATAAGTAGCATCTTGAAAAATCGGGCGCATGTCCCGCAACCATTTTACCCAGCGAGGGAGAATCTCTGCAAGGGAATTGATTGCCATAATAGAAAAAGGGTCAGTGTTTGTAGGCACAATAAAAGCGTCACTTAACATAAATAGATTTTGATTAATGGCACTTAGCCCAGTATTTAAGTCTATCAATACAAAGTCTATCGCATACTTTTCGGCAGTAAGATTAATTAGCTCATTGAACGCACCCGGCAAATTCATTAAGGTGGTTAAGGTATTGTTAGAAGTTTGTGCAAAACTTAATGAAGGGTCATACTCGCTTAAACTCGCATGACCTGCAAGTAAAAATAAATTCGGATTCTCATTTGGAGAAGGACATGTAAGTGCTTCTATTGCCTTCGGTCTTCCTTCAAAAACGACTTTTACGCCATCTTTGATATTTTGAGACTTCGTGTCATTATTTGTATAATAATCATCAAAGCTATCCCCTAATATTAAGCTTGTAAGATTGCATTGCGGGTCACCGTCAACCAGCAATACCTTTTTGTTTAAGCCAGCCAACATCCAACCTAAGTCATAAGCAGTTGTCGTTTTACTTACTCCTCCTTTGTGGTTAAAAAAGACTATTTTTAAAGACATAGCAACTGTTATTTAAAATTTATCTACAAATATACGGCAAATTTGTTAATATCTGAAGCAAAACAGAAAACCTCCCGAAAAATTCTATATCTTTCGGGAAGTAATATGTGTGGAATGTGCTATCAATAAATAATTATATTTGTTTTGCAAAAAGCTAAAAACGAAATAGTTAGCTCATTTTCAATTATTCATTTTCAATTCCTTAAGCTTTTTTTGCGTAACGGCTATTGAATTTCTCTACACGTCCTGCGGTATCTACAAGCTTGGTTTTGCCTGTGAAATAAGGGTGAGATGCGCTCGAAATCTCCATTTTAATCAATGGATAGGTCTGCCCATCTTCCCACACAACGGAGTCTTTAGAGTTTGCGGTAGAACGACTCATAAATGAGAAATCTGTGGACATATCCTTGAATACCACCATTCTGTAATTTGGATGAATATCTTTTTTCATTGTTTTGCTAAATTAGGCTGCAAAGGTAGGACTTTTTTTCGGAAACAAAAAATATTTTTCACTAACTTTTTAGGTTCTCGCAGATTTTCGCAGATGGGGACGCAGATTTAACGTAGATTAAGAAAAATGGTTTATATAATTTGCGAAAACCTGCGTGAAATCTGCGAAAATCTGCGTGAAATTAGTTCTCCAACTCGCAAATCGCCAGCCACGCCATCAAGCCTGTGGAAATCGCAAGGGCATTTTCGTCTATATCAAAGGTATTTGTATGTACGCCACTCGTAATATTTCGGTCTTTGTTAGCTGTGCCAAGGCGATAAAAGCAGCCCGGAACTTCATGCGTATAATAGGCAAAATCTTCGGAAGCCATCCACAAATCCAACTCAAGCACATTTTCTTTGCCCATATATTCGCAAATCGCTGTATGTGTGCGAGTTGTGAGAACTTCGTCATTATACAAAACGGGGTAGCCTTTGCGAATGTCTATTTCTGCTTGTCCGCCCATGCTTTCTGCCACAGCCGAAATGATTTTGGAAATACGTTCCAAGCCCTGTGCGCGCCATTTTTCGTCCATTGCCCGAAAAGTGCCTTCTAATTTTACCTCATTGGGAATCACATTTGTCGCTGTGCCGCCTACGATTTTGCCAAACGTGAGCAAAGACGGGCTGCGCGGGTCGGCATTTCGGCTAATGACGGTTTGCAGCTGAACCAAGATATTTGCGGCAATTATTATCGGGTCTATGCAATTTTGCGGTTGCGCGCCATGTCCCCCTTTTCCTGTGATAGTGAGATAAATTTCATCTGCGGAAGCCATGTATTTCCCACTTCTAATGCCTATTTTCCCGCAATCTATGCTCGGCGCAACATGCTGACCAATAATGCTTTGTACAGTAGGGTTGCTTAAAACGCCGTCTTTTATCATCAAAGATGCTCCTCCTGGCACTCTTTCTTCTGCGGGCTGAAATATGAGTTTTATCGTTCCTGCAAAATGCTCCGTAAGCTGCGAAAGAATGTGGGCTACCCCCAGCAAAGACGAGGTGTGTACATCATGCCCACAAGCGTGCATAACGCCTATATTTTGCGATTTATAAGGCACTTCATTTTTTTCCTCAATCGGCAAAGCGTCCATATCTGCCCGTAGCGCAATGGTTTTGCCCGTTCCTTTTTTGCCATAGATAAAGCCTACTACCCCCAAACCGCCAATGTTTGTTTGTATTTCTATGCCAAGTTCGGTCAGTCTTTTTTGGACAAATTGGGCGGTTTCATATTCGTGGAAAGAAAGTTCGGGGTGCTGATGCAAATGTCGACGAAAGCCAATGACTTGTGTATGAATGTCTTGTGCGAGGGCTTGTATGAGATTTTTGAGCATGTTGATAAGTGTTGTTTCTCGCAGATTTTCGGTTCACGCAGATTTTCGCAGATGAAAACAGATTTCGCAGATAAACAAGAAAATACATCTGCGAAATCTGCCAAAATCCGCGCTCATCTGCGTGAAAAAAACGAAAAAAAAGCGACACCTACCGCCTCTCGGCTGTAAGCGTCGTCAGGATCTTCATTAAAAACTTTTTTATGACAAACTTATGACAAATATCTTTGTTGCAAACTTATTGATGAAAACTTCATATTTTTGTTTGAGGCAGCAAAGGTATGGTATATTTTTGAATCTGCCAACACCTTTGCCATTTTTTTTGATTATATTTTTCTGCGAAACACAAAAATCCCGCCACTATCTATGTCTTTAATCGGTTTTGCTTTAGGTTTTTGGGCAGTAGTACCAGAAGCCATTATGCGTTGTACTTCTCGAGCCAAGATGTTAGCCCCTATAGTACTCGAAGGATTGGTTTTCAAAGCCCGAATGACGGCTGCTGCAAAAGGGCTATTTTGCCCCGCAGGACCATCATCTACGTTTTCCAAGTCGCCAGAAGTAAATACCCAACGCGAAGAGACATCTTCTCGCAGTTCTTTTTCTGCCTCGCCTCGCATCAAAGACCCCGCAAAACAGGCATCTGCAATGACTAATGTATGACGGGTTTGAATAGCCCCCAAATAGCCTCTAATATCATTATTGGAAATGTAGTCCGAAGGTTTTTCCATGCGCGCTTCGTTGGGAACCCAGTACCCAAATTTAGCATCTTCATTGTAATGCCCATGCCCAGCATAGTACAAAATAAGGTTATCGTTTCTGCCCAATACTTTTTGAAGGCTATCAAACATATCCACGATATTTTGGCGCGTTACGTCTTTGTTGTAGATTTTGAGGATATTTTCTGGCTCAAATTGATACTCATTGACAAACACCTCTGCAACAGTATTGCAATCATGGACGGCATTATTCAAGTCGTCCCAATACACATAATCGTTTACGCCAATAAATACGGCAATATTTCTCACTTTCTGATTGGGTTCAACCACAAATACCCTTGATTCCTCTTCAGCAGCAGGATAGTTATAGGAGGGTATTTCTGTGGCTACTTGTCGCTCCGCCTTCTTTTGTACAAAAGAGAATTTTAAACGACTTACATTGTCGTAATTATCTATACTACTCACAGATATAAGCGTAGTGTCCTTGATTAAATTGAGGTTAAAGCGGAATTTTATGCCATTTCCATCACTTTCCACAATGTTATAAACAATATTCATATTATCTTCATCCTCAATATTAATCTCTTTTACGCCATATTGGTCGCCCGTAAGTCCATAAACAGTAAGGTTACTTTTGTTACAGAGAAATATTGTATTTTGTTGCTTGCCTTTTTTTTCCATATCTGTAGAGCTCATCAAGGAAATAAGCGGTCCTTTTCTATCCGAAATCTTAATACTTTGCACCAACAAATCATGTACAACAATGCTTGCCCGTTGTTTTAATGCCCAACCTACTGCGGTAGAAGGCGTATTTTCTACGTTGAAGTGCCAGCAGGTATTTTTATTGATGAAAAAATACCATTTGCCGTCATATTTGCGAATACAAAGCTCTATATTTCCGTCAGAAACGGGATAAACTGCATCTTGTAACACTTTTTCTACGCCATTAGTGAGTTTAATTACCTCATAACGACCTTCTTTGGCAACGAGGAACATGTATCCGTTGCTATTTTCGTCCATCCCAAAAGCGATGCCTGCTTCTCCGCCACCTTTTTGAAAGTTAAAAGTCGTAGAGATTTGATATCCTAAGTCTTTATTAAATTCGTAGGTTTTGGAATAATGCGTAGTATGGTCAGTCAAAGACTTGATTCCCAAGCCTTTATCCTCAAAATGAGCATTCAAGGATAAATGTTCTACATTCCAGTTGCGTTCGTTATCGTCAAAACGTTCATGGAAAACTTCCTTGAAGTTTTCGTTAGAAATGCCCCAATAATCGGTAGGCACCCACTTTTGAGCAGATAAGTTAAAAAACAGGCTCAATGCCAAAAATGACAAGAAAAAACGATTGGGTCGAGAGATAAAAATATCCATAAAAATATTGGTTAGATAGTGGAGACTGATGGAGAATCGTATCAGAATCTGGTATGTTTAGTGAAGAAATAGTATTTTAACACACATATTTACGTAAAATTACTCTTTTTTAGCTGTATATGCAAAATATATGGTTGTTTTGTGGTTTCACACAAGGAAAAGCAATCCTACTTTCATCTGCGCAATCTACTTTTATCTGCGAAAATCTGCGCAAAACAAGCACCTCTTTACATTTATGCAACTTTCCATTATAGATATAGCAAAAACCATTCCTTTTCGATTTTGTGCAGAGAAATCAGTCGATTTTTCGGGTGTTTTTCATTTCGATATTACAGAATATCCGTTTACTGTAATAATTGAAAATGGGACATGTGAGGTGTTAGCAGGACTTCAAAAACAAGCAAAATGCACCCTAAAATGCGATAAAAACACCTATATTGAAATGGAAACTGGGGGCAAGAATCCGCAGCTTGCCCTTATGTTAGGGCAGTTAAAAGTGAGCGATTTAAGCCTGATGATGCAGTTTACACAAATGTTCAAAAAGTTTTCAACTGTCGACTTTTCACAACACAAATATGTAGAAAGTTCAGAAAAAACGACAATTTTGCCCAAAAACTTACACACAGGCATTTTGAAAGGAATAAAGGTTTTGGACTTGTCCCGTTTGCTGCCCGCACCTATGGCAACCATGTTTTTGGCAGATTGGGGCGCGGAAGTTATCAAAATCGAAAACCCTGATTCTCCTGACCCTATCCGCAGCTATCCGCCCCTCATTGGGCAACAATCTGTCTATTATCTTGCCCTCAATCGCACAAAACGCAGCCTTACCCTCAATTTATACAGCGAAAAAGGCAAGGCTATTTTTATCGAACTGCTCAAAACGGCCGATATTGTGGTAGAATCTTTCCGCCCTAATACGTTGAAAAAGATGGGAATTGACTACGAAATGATGCGAAAAGTGAATCCTCGTATCATTTATTTGTCGGTTACGGGCTATGGACAAACAGGAGAATATGCGTCAAAAGCGGGGCATGACCTCAATTTTATTGGATATTCGGGGCTTTTGGGTTTAACAGGGCAGGAAAATGGGCAATCTGCTATGCCTGCCGCACAAATTGCAGATGTGGCAGGCGGCTCGTATATGACGGTTATTGCGGCTTTGTTGGCTTTGCATCAGCGAGAAAAAACGGGAAAAGGCGAACATATCGACATTTCCATGTTAGATGCTACATTGCCTTTGATGAGTTTGGTGTATGCCGAATATTTTGCCACAGGGAAATATTCCCAAAAGGGGAAAGGTTTGCTATATGGAGGACTTGCAAACTATCAGGTTTATACTTGTGCAGACGGAAAAGAGCTGGCACTTGGGGCATTAGAGCCGCATTTTTTCAAGCGTTTTTGCGAAATGGCAGGAAAAATGGAGTTCATGGCAGATTTGCTACCTGACGAAGCTGCGCAACGGCGTTTGAAGGTCAAGCTTACGCAGCTTTTTCTGACGCAAACACAGGCAGAATGGCTCGAAATGGCAGAAGGCAAAGATTTGTGTCTTTCGCCTGTGTATAGCCCCGAAGAAGCCGCAAATGATGCGCATTTACAGGAAAGAAATGTGTTTGTAAGGCACACACACCCCGAATATGGGAGCTATACGAGTATTCGGCAGCCTTTGCGCTTTGCGGAGGCAGAGGTGGGAGAAGGCTGGGCTGCGCCTGTCTTGGGGGAGGATAATGGGGAGATTTTGTGAGGGTTTCCTTCCATTTAGAAAATGGCAGCTACGAAACAGTTGCAATTAAGTTTCAGTTGAGTGAGGAATAATTTTGTTTTTTACTTCAAAAAAAGCTACCTTTGTAGGGAAAATAACAAAATATGGGTTGAAAAATAAATAATTTAACCATTTAGTTATAAGGAATGAATAGTAAATAAGTTCCCCATTTTATCGTAATTTTTGTAAAAGGCATTTGCCCCCCCGCCCCCCTGAAGGCTAATCTTGC
>JAYUZN010001072.1:0-2666 GCA_043751755.1 Bacteroidota bacterium
AACCGCCTATAAAGAAGCTGATAAACAAACTTGGGGAAAAAAAGAATTGAATATATATGACGACTCCAAAGTGCGTGAGAGAGATGTTATACAAGAAAATTTATTTGTTTTGGAAAAAGGAGAGGAGAAAGGAAAAAGAGAAATGATAATAGCCATGCACAAGGCAGGCATAAGCGTTGCGCAAATTGCTGCTATTGCCCAAAAAACAGCAGAAGAAATCCTGCAAATGATAGAAGAATATCCTTCCTAACTTTCATATTCAAATGACACAAGAAAAAATATATAGCCTATTAGCTACCGTTTCAGACCCCGAAGTGCCTGTACTTACGATTTTGGATTTGGGGATTGTGCGGGAGGTAAAACAGGAAAAGGAGGCGATAGAAATTTCCATAACGCCCACTTATTCGGGCTGCCCTGCCATGAACACGATTGCAGAGGATATTCGTGCCGCTTTTGCAAAAGAAGGTATCACGCAGATTTCGGTAAAAATGGTACTTTCCCCTGCGTGGACTACGGATTGGCTTTCAGAGGAGGGCAAAAAAAAGCTTTCTGCGTATGGAATCGCCCCGCCTTTGGACGAGGAGGCGGACACAGCAGCATTATGGAAGGGCGCGAAAGTCATTCCCTGCCCGCAATGTCATTCCACAAACACCAAAATGATTTCCCTGTTTGGCTCTACGGCTTGCAAATCGCTGCATCAATGCGAGGAATGTTTGGAGACCTTCGATTATTTTAAATGCTTGAAATAAGTCTAAACTTATTAGTCCTTTTCGGGTTTTGTCTATAATTTATCTGCGAAATCTGTCTTTATCTGCGTTCCTCTGCGTGAAAAAAACGACATGGATTCCATCACACAAATCGTATTAGGAGCTGCCGTAGGCGAGGCGGTTATGGGGCGAAAAGTGGGCAACAAAGCCGCACTTTGGGGCGCAATCGCTGGCACAATTCCCGATTTAGACATCTTATTTTCGCCCTTGATGTCCGAACTAAGCGGGCTTATTTTTCATAGAAGTTTCTCCCATTCTATGTTTTTTGGCATCATTTTCGGACCTATTTTGGGCTGGCTCATTTATAAAAAAGGCTATAAAGAAAAACAAGGCAGCCTGCGAGATTGGCAATGGTTAGCTTTTTGGGGCTTGTTTACGCACCCCGTTTTGGACTGTTTCACCAATTGGGGAACACAATTTTTCTATCCTTTCTCGAACTATCGCGTGGCTTTCAACACGATTTGCGTAGTGGACCCGATTTATACCTTGCCTTTTGCCCTGTTTTTGATAGTTGCGCTTTGTCTTCGCAAAGAAAGTGCGTGGCGAAGTCGGTGGAATACAACGGCTTTGGTATTGAGTTCGCTGATAATGGGCTTGACTTGTATCAACAAAATGTCGGCAGAAGCGGCATTTCGCACCACTTTGCTCAATCAAGGTAGCAGCGTTTTGCGCAAAACTACCCAAACATTGCCGCTCAATTTACTTTGGTATTGCGTGGCAGAAGAACCTTCGGGCTATAGAATCGGCTATTATAGTTTGTTTAGCAGTCCGCAAGCGATTTGCTATCAGTATATTCCCAAACATCACGAACTTGCCGATAAATACCAGAATCCCACCACAATAGAAAAATTAAAATGGT
Source organism: Bacteroidota bacterium (assembly GCA_043751755.1). GTDB lineage: Bacteria > Bacteroidota > Bacteroidia > J057 > J057 > JAAFHL01. Next base: position 1,627 of record JAYUZN010001072.1, read on the forward strand.
TTAGCAATGGCTATTATTCCTTAGAGGAAAGAAATGATACCTTGATTTGGCATGACCTGCGTTTTGGCTTGATGAACATGGAAGACACCACACAAAAGCCTCAATTTACATTTAATCTTTATCTGCCAAACAAGGCTGGGGTGGATATTGTGCAGGAAAGACCTGATATAAAGAAGATAGATGTGAAAAAAGTCCTATCTGATTTGTGGCAAAAATCTTGGCATAAAAAGTCATTTTGCAATGGGGGCTAAGGGAGAAAAGATTTTTTTGAGCAAATTGGGCTAAAAAAGAATAAAATCGTAATCTGTTTGGATAGGGTAATTCCTTTTTGATATTGCTTATCCAAACAGGGGACAACGCTGCCAGCGTGTCCCCCTATCCACTTTTCCACATAGCCCATTTTGAGGCATTTGACACAAAAATGGCAACTTTTCCCACATCTTTTCCACTTATAAAACAAGGTATATCACTCCCCCCTTTTGTTTTCCCCTTTTCCACATAGTACAAACCACTTATAAGTGGAAAACCCTGTGAATTATATGTGGATAAAAGCCCTTATAAGTGAATAAGTCTCAAAAAGTGCGGATAACTTTATCCACATTTGTCCTTTTTATTCACAATCTGTGGGAAACTTTGAAATTGTGGATAACCTATGTGGATATCTCCCCCTTTATCCCCCCATAATTCACATTTTTGGGCAAAAAAGTTATAAGTAGTTTGCGGAAACAGGCATCTCTGTGAATAAGTGGATAACATTTGAAAGCAAGCTCATTATCAAGATATTAGCTTATTTATAAATGTGTATTTCTCTGTTTAAAATGTAGAAAACGACAAAAACAAGTTTTTTTTGAATACTTTTCCACCGTTTCCACAAGACCAATTATAACTACTCTTATTATAAATTCTTTTATAAAAGAAGATATTATAATGAGGCATTGTGGATAAGAAGTTGAAAGTTGAAAGTTGAAAGTTGAAAGTTGAAAGTTGAAAGTTGAAAGTTGAAAGTTGAAAGTTGAAAGTTGAAAGTTGAAAGTTGAAAG